>JADKCL010000035.1 GCA_016718825.1 Bacteroidota bacterium
GCAGTGTGCGCTTGACGTCTTCGATGCCACAGGGGAAAAGTTCAGGGTTCGAATCCACCAACGACTGCATGTAATCGTCGGGATACAACTCCCGCTTCGCAATCATTTCTTTGATCGTAGCCTTTTGATCTTCGTACCGCTCCAAAATGTAAAAAACAGCAGCATTGCGATAGGCACGTTTCCAGCCACCTTCGTAACCGTCTTGAACCAACTCAGGCTCACTTGATTTAGGTACGAGATCGACTTTCCACTCTATTCGTTTAGTATCCTTTGAGATATATGGAGCAAAAACAGATCCTCTCGAGTTCTTGGAAACTTTCAGCAAATGGTTGAACGAGATTTAGATTGAATTTTTGTTGCCCTTCAGCCGGCTATTGCATATCGGACAAGACGGAATGAGATTGTAAAACGACAAGGCTAAATAGGGATAGGTCACTTGGTCAAAGAAATGATCAAAGTCGTACAGCAGCTTAGGAGGGTTGGAAGACGAAATGGTCTCGGCGTAGTTTCGATTACAATAAACACAAACTCTAACGTCGAGATGTTCAGAGTAGAACTTGGTAGCATAGTCATCGCGGAATGATTCATAGCAAAAAAACCATTTCAGTCCTCGAGTACTATTTTCCTTCTAGGTCTCCGTGCCTTTTTTTTTGAGACTTTATCCACTACCAGCTGATACTTAGAGGCAAACTTAGCCAACTGATGGGGCCGATTTGTAATCAGCTCATCTAAGGAGATTTCTTTTTTCTGAATTTGTAGAAGGAATAGCTTCCTCTGAGGATCAGGCTCCTCTCCCATTGCTTGCACCAAACGACTATTCGTGAGATACTCCGCTTTCACTAACTGGCAAAGCTTCTCGGCGATCGTATCAAAATACTCTTCCCTGCCCTTATTGATTTGCTCCATCGTCTTTGGTCTTTGATTTTCTGTCTTCCCTTCGAATCGCATCAATCACACTCTTTCCATCCATGCGAGCCTTCTGGAATTTTCGATAATTTTCTAGACGCTCTTTTAGGACTGGCTCTCCAAGCATTTTGATGATGCGATCAGCTTTTTCCTCGTCACCTTCCTCCCATGATACTTCACCACTGATTCGTTTGACCACCCATTCCAATTTTGTCCGAGCAAACTTTCCAATCGTATCATCAAGGAAAAAATCATCTTTGAGAAGTGTGTGGAGAGTTGCGCCGAAGGTTCGTGGCTTTACAATGGATCGAGGCCCTTTTCTTTCACTTTTGTTAAATCATCTTTGCTTAAAATTCGATGACCTTTATGCCAGGAAAATCGGACAATATTAGTGCAAGAGTGAGTGGAGAAGACAATTTGGATATCAATATTCATTCGGCTTTTTGCGAGCTAGGTAGTACAAAATGATTTCCAATATATTTCCGCTGCATGTTTGGGTGCACATTTGAATCCCCCTCATCAATTAATAACAAGAAGGATCTGCCAATTCCTTTATTTGAAGTACCGCAAGAATAACTAGCCTTATTATCCCCAATTTTTCCGATCAAATAAAACTCCGAAAGATTGAATCCCGCGTTTAAATGCGATAATTGAGTTAAAATTGCCTGCTCACCGGTACTTAACGAAGGGTCGAAACGATACTCAATAGGGTAATCAGGAAATTTATTTACAATAATTCGCCAATCAGAATCAGTAGATGGCAATCCTTGATTAAAACGAATGGATTTTATTTTCACCATATGATCAATAAAATTTGCCGCTATCTGAAAATTAAAACACAAACGAAAGCCCCTCAATTCCCGCTGAGGACCAAAATTTAGCTCAATAAATTCAATCGGAAGTTGCGTAATCAATTTGCAAATTTCATCAACGTGAATTTCCCAGTCAATATGCGCAATACCTAAAGGGCTTTGAGATAGCTCAATTAATTCCAGCACAAGATCTGAAAACTCGCTTAAAGCAATTCCTGCCTTCGTATTGTCCTCTACTTTTCTCCAGAACTCTTCATGCCACTTATGAAACAATGTCAGGGTCAAATCTTCTAAACGAAACAAGAGCATTCCAACCCTAAACAATGTAACGGCAAGATCAACACTACCATTTGGCTTATTTTCAGATTTTTTAACTTCCTGTCTCAACTCTTTTTCAAACCACGAAAACAATCCATCAATATGAGTCTGCTTTTTGGGAGGGTCGCTTGACGGAATCTGCAAGTTTCGTCGTTCAAATGGACTGAATTGGACAATTACAGAATTCACCGAACCAAAACGGAAGTCTGGTGAATCTTGCAAATCCAATAAAACACCCACTTGATCCTTAAATTGTTTGTCAGAAAACCCTTTCGACTACCATCTGCATTAGAGCAATGAAAGCCAGTTAAAAAATTCAGTTGCGAAGGAAACATCAGCTCCCAACTTCCGATCTATTCCTTCAATTGAGGTTTGTCCATTAAAAGATTGAGAAAAATAGATCGGTTGAGCAAAGTAGGGCCCTTCTTGGAAAGTTGGCGGAGCACCACATTGTTTAAAAGAAAAAACGATTGTTGTCAAATCTAAAAGATTGTCCTTATTCTCCAATTTGGCATTGGAAATAGACCATAAGCAATCCTCAATATAATTAGAAGTGCATATAATTTCTTTACAACCTCTATCTTGAAATACCGCAACAACCTTTGATCCAATTGGTAAAGCTTGGCCAGTTGAAAGTATCCACATGAGGCGCATTAGCCTTGTTTTACCAATGCCGTTTGAGCCCACAATAACGGAGATATTGCCAATTGTAGCAAATTCATACATTTCAGCAATTTCTGGGACAAGAATCGGATTCGTTATTCCAACATCCCAAAACCCCTCAATAAACTCAGGATTCTCCTTGATGCTCAAAGTCAGCTTACCATTCTCAAGCGACTCCTTCCGAATCACCCAACGATTCGACAAACAAAGCTCGACATCTTTCAAGCCTTCAAACTCCTCTATATATACGTATGCGATGTACATCTTCCCAAATTAACACAATCCCGCGTCAAGCCAAGGACATCACGCCGTCTATTGCCCCCACCGTCCAAAAAACCTACAACACAAACCCAAGTTGGGCATCCAACCCATCCGGCCTTTCCCATCCGCCTAAAACGATTCCGCAGCCCGCCGATCCCATCCTCCTGCATCCATACAAACCTCCTCCCTCCTTCTGGCACGTCGATTGAAACACGGTCGATCAGATTCATCTTCAATGGTTACCGCTATGAAAAAATTGCTTCTACTCTTGCCGCTTTTGTTGGCCGCCACATTGCAGGCTGCGAATTGGGACATCACCTCCCGTGAATTCAAGGACTTTGAAATCCGTGGCGCGGCGAAAGGACCTACCGGATTTTACTTGCTTGCCTATACCAACCGCAAGACAACGGTCGATCAAAACATCACCAACTATTATACACCGAAGATTGTCCATCTTGATGCAGCCTTGAATCCCGTTTGGGAATTGGCATTCGAGGAAAGCAAGGTGCTCACAATGAAGTCTGTGCAGGTGATTGGCGACCGCGTGTACCTTGCGGGCAGTGCCTATCCTGCCGGACTCAGTGGCGGCGCGAAGGCGCGGCTGATTTGCACCGACCTGAATGGCCAACTTTTGTGGGACCGCCAATATGCCTACCCGTCCCACCATTCTCTGGAAGCCTTTCAATTGATCGCCTCGCCCGGACAAGACCTGCTTTTGCTGTGTACAGCCTACCGTGGATACAGTTCGATGGGGTACCCGATGCTGATGCGCCTCGGTCCCTTGGGTGAACAACGCTGGCAAAAGTCGGTCGGCACATCTTATTACTATTCCAATCTTGGAGCGGGTCGAATCACTGCGGATGGCAAAGTGGTCCTCGCGGGGTTGGTCTATCCTACTGTCACGCAATTCAAGGCCGAATCCCCAACTGCTTGGCTCGTGAAGCTTGATTTTGACCAACAAGGCGCGCTGATTTGGGAGAAGAAACTCGCCGTTGCCCAACAATCCTACGCAAGCGATGTATTGCCGCTGCCGAATGGCAACCTCGTTGTCGTGGGAAAAGCGCAGGATTCGCAGGATCAGTCACAGAATCTTTGCCTTTTACTCGCTGCGAATGGGGAGATTTTGCGCAAGGACAGTTGGGGTGCATGTGACTTTGCGAGTTTGGAGGAAATGGTTGCGGTGCCGGATGGGTATTTCGCCTTGGGCAGTTGTGATGTCATGAATGGTCACGCGCGCACTTCGAAAACAAGTCTCACCATTTTTGATACGGCGATGAACCGCGTGGACGAATTGGTGATCGATGCGAAGGTGGATTCGTGGATGTTGCCGATGGACGGTGGAGGATTGGCACTTGTGGGACGGAATGCGATCGTGACGGTGCGGTGAGTTCGAGGGAGCGGTTGTCATTGTCACTTCAAATCCCGCCGGAGGCGTGGGCCTCCGGCCCTAACGCCGATCGACCGCACGCCTCTGGCGGAATTTCCACTTTGCAATCGCCCGACAAGATATCCGTCAAATGCAATTCGCCGAAGTCTGTGAGTAGGCAGTCTCGATCCGCGCTTCTCCTATTCTTAAAATTCCGCCGGAGGCGTGCGGTCGATAACCGTGTGGCCGGAGGCCACCGGTTCGAAATAGGAGGCCACCGGTTCGGCGACATTTTGTTTCCATTCCCGAATTTTTGCTTAATTTCCGCCAAATTTCTGAAGGACATGAGTCGGAATGTACTGGATTTGAAGGAGCGCACGCACTCCACCTTTTTCCCAAAGCACCAAGAGGCTATTTACAAGCGTCTGGAAAACAAGGACTTGGTTGTTGAAGTCGGCGAATATGATCCGATGGGCACCGAAATGGTGCTCAACCTCGGTCCGCAGCACCCTGCTACACACGGCGTTTTGCGCTGCGTTTTGCAGCTCGACGGCGAATTGATCCAGAAATGTCTGCTCGATGTGGGCTATCTCCACCGCGGTGTGGAAAAAATTGCCGAGCACAAAACGTATCAGGAATTCATGCCCTACACGGACCGCATGGACTACCTGAGCCCCTACTCCACCAATGTGGGCTTTTGCCTCGCCGTGGAAAAACTCGTGGGCATCGACGTTCCGCCACGCGCGCAGTACCTCCGTACCCTCGCCTGCGAACTCGCCCGTGTGAGCGCCCACTTGCTCTGGCTCGGCACGATGTGCATGGACGCCGGTGCGATCTCCATGTTCATGTGGACCTTCCGTGAACGGGAATTTATCTACGATTTGTTTGACAAATTCGCTGGCGTGCGTTTCACGGTCAGCCATAGCCGCATCGGCGGATTGCAGTTTGATGTGGATGAAAGCACGATCGATGCGATCAAAGCCTTCACCATCAACCTCAAAAAGGAACATGCCGGTTGGAAGAAATTGTTGGCCAAAAACGCCATCTTCCTGCGCCGTGTTGACGGTATCGGGGTGATTTCCAAGGAAGATGCGATTGCCTACGGCCTCAGCGGACCTTCTTTGCGTGGTAGCGGCGTCGCCTATGACATCCGCACGTTTGAGCCTTATTTGGCTTACAATGACATCGATTGGGATGTGATTGTGCGCAACGAAGGTGATTGCCTCGCACGTTATTATGTGCGCGTCGACGAGATGGAGCAAAGTGCCAACATGATCCTGCAACTCTGCGAAAAGCTGAAGAAGCCGGAACTGCGCAACGGGCTCATCCGCGCCGACAATGCCAAGAAAACCTACGCTTCCAAAGACGAGATTTACTACTCGATGGAAGGTCTGATCCACGACTTCATGATGACGGACCTGGGCGTTTGTCCTCCGGCCGGCGTCGAAGCCTACTGTGCGATCGAAGCGCCCAAAGGCGAACTCGGCTTCCATTTGATTTCCGACGGTACAGGTTCGCCGTTGCGTTGCAAGATCAATTCTCCGAGCTTCACGAACCTGCAAGGCTTGGAAAAAATCATGGAAGGCGCGATGATCGGCGACACCGTGGTGTTGATCGGTTCCATTGACCCCGTGATGGGCGAAGCGGACAAATAGTAGCAGTTTGAGTTCGAGACGGGAGTTCGAGGGAGGGCTTCCAATGAAGATAAAATAGGGCGGGGACTTTGGTTCCCGCTTTTTTTTGAGTTGAATTTGGCCACGAAGACACGAAGACACAAAGTCAACGGAACTTTCTTCGTGCCTTTGTGTCTTCGTGGCCTGAAATCCTGCTTATATTCGGCCCATGGAAATCGCGCTGAGCATCGCCATTCTATTGTTGCCCTACTTGTTGGGGTCGATCAATGCCGCCGTGATCGTGAGTCGCGGCTTGTATGGCGTTGACATTCGCACACTTGGCTCCCTCAATGCGGGCAGCACCAACATGTTCCGGGAACTGGGTTTCAAAGCCGGGGCACTCACACAAGTCGTCGACATTGGCAAAGGATGCTTGTCTGCAGCCCTGCCCTTCTTCGCGTTTTGGTGGCTGACGGATCAAAAACATTGGCTGAGTGAATTCGACCTCGAATTGCAATCCATCATCTGCGGCCTACTATCCGTCATTGGCCACCTTTATCCAGTTTATTTTGGCTTCAAAGGCGGCAAGGGCATCAATACTTTGCTCGGGATGATGCTGATTACCAATTGGCAAGCGAGCTTGATCTGTCTCTTAGGATGGATTCTGATCCTCTACGTGAGCCGTTATATCGCCGTCGCATCCATGGGTGGCGTCGCCATTTATCCGCTGTACCTGATTGCCCGCGCCTTGATTACCGATACCCCGATCAATGGCCTGCTTGTCGCCGTCGGATTTGGGATGGCCTTGTTGGTCGTGTACACCCACCGCAGCAATATCGGGCGCTTGCTCAAGGGCGAAGAAGACAAAACCACCTGGTTTGACGGAAAACTAAGGTGATCCATCGATTTGAACTACGGAACTTTATGAAAAAATTGCTCCTCTCCTTTCGCATTGCAGCCTTGGGTTTGTTAGTGTCGGCCATGACCTTCGTCGGTTGTACAAAAAGTACGCCTACCGAGACCACGACCCCCCAACCGATGGTGAATCCGACGAATGGCTCCGAGGTCAACGCAGCAAAACAGCCGGGAACGCATTGTTTTGCATTCAAGGACGGCAATCATTCAATCGAAGGCAGGTTGGAATTGACGGCGGGAAACGAAGTTGTCGGCACGCTCAAAGGCCATCAAATCGACGAAGCCACCGGCACCGACAACATGTATGACACGAGTTTTGACGGCCGCCTTCAAGGCGATTCCCTGAAGCTCAATGTCCTCAGTTCGGCGACAGGCAACAAGGAAAAGACCAATCAAACCTGGGTATGGAAAAAGGAAGGCCTGCAGGAAGGCGAGCACCTTTTGTTACCGGTTTCCTGCGTCAATTGATGCCATTTTTCGGGCTTTGACTTCCTTCGAATGGCTTGATTCATTGTGCCTTTGGAAGGGGTGTTTTCATGCACATCAAAATGATGTTTGGCAAAATGCACCACGCCTCAAGGAAAATTCCTATCTTGTCCACGTCTGACGAAATCGGATGAAGGAATCAATTAGAGTCACAGTTTGCTCCTTGCTCTTGTGTATTTGCTGTTTGCTTGGGTCGAATCTCTCTGCCCAATGGCATTTCCCTGTGATTGGAGGAACGCTTCCAAATGCAGCCGTCAACCTTGGAAATAACTGTTTTGAACTCACTTCCGCGGCCAATTCACGGGGCGTCGTATGGGATTCTGTGCAAATTGACCTGAGTCAGCCGTTTGACATTACGCTTTCCATCAATCAGCAACCTTGGGGAGCCGACGGACTTGCGCTCGTCTTGCAAGGTGCAGGACTGGGCGCAAATGGCGCCGGCGCGAATGCCTTGGGCTTCGGGAACTCGATTCCGGCATCGGTCGGGTATTCAGCGATTGCGCCCTCGATTGCCTTTGAAGTCGATACTTGGGACAATTCACTTGCCGGTGTGGCCGACATCGCGCAGGACCACGTGGCGATCCATGCCAATGGCAATATGGCTGCCACGATTGGTGCACCCGTGAGTGCCATCGCAGGTGGCACAGACGTCACAGACGGCTTCTGTCACCGATTCAGGGTCGTTTGGCAACCTGGTGTCAACAACATCCGCATATTTTTTGATGGAAATCCTGTTCCTCGGATAAACCTGAATTACAACATGGTCGGGCTGATTTTTGGCGGGAATCCTATGGTTTGGTGGGGCGTCACCGGCGGATCAGGCGGCGCAGCCATGACACAAAGGGTTTGCGTCGGTGCAAGTTTTGCGAATGTCGGTCCAGATGCAACGATCTGTGCGGGGACAACGCTACAATTGAACGGATCCGGCGGAACAAACTATGCTTGGCAACCGGGAGCCCCCATTTTGACCAATGCCGCGCTCCAGAACCCTGTATTCGGGCCGACTGCAGCGGGCAATTTTGTGGTTTCGGCCCAAGTCACCAATGCCGCCCTTTGCACCGACCGCGATACAACGCTCATCACGGTAGCCCCATTGCCCGTCGCAAACGCTGGAGCCAATCAAAATCTCTGTTTGGGCGATTCTGTGCAACTGGGTTCCCCCGCCCTGCCGAATCTCCTCTACGCTTGGAGGCCCGGTGCAGGTTTAAGCGACTCGTTGGTCGCCCAACCCTGGGCAACCGGACTTGCCGTCGGCACCGTCAACTACAGCTTGATCGTGCGGGACCCGACCACCACCGCAGGTTGCGCCGACTCTGCACTCGTCAGCATTACTGTGGTCGATACCCCGCAAGTTGCGCTCGTCGCGGTCAATGATACCTTGTGCCTCGGCGTTTCGAGTACACTCACTGCTATTCCCTCCGCCGGAATTCCCCCCTATTCCTATGCTTGGTCCAACGGTGCCATTACAGGAAATCAATTGGTTACGCCCAATGCAACAACCACCTACCTCGCCACGATTACCGATGCAAGCAGCTGTACCACAGTCGGTAATGTAACGGTGACCGTCAACGATACGCCTACTGTGGCCCTCGCTGCCGCACCGGATTCGATTTGTGCAGGCGGAACTTCGCAACTTTCGGTTGGTGCTGTGGGAGGCACACCGGCTTACACATACCTTTGGAATACAGGCAGCACGGCGACGCCGATTACGGTTGCGCCGCTTGCGACCACGACCTATACGGTCACCGCCACCGATGCCCTTGGCTGCCAAAGTAGCGGAAACATCAGCGTTACCGTCAATGTCTCCGATTCGCTGGACATCGTTACCCCCGACACCTTGGTTTGTACCGGCTCGACCATTTTGGTGCAAGGTACCTTCTCCACGCCGGGCATCAATACCTGGAATTGGAGTCCCGCTTTCGGGCTCGGCAGTCCTACCAACCCGAATACGAGTATCACGCCGACCGCAACTACGACCTATTACCTTTCCGGCAGCAACAGCAATACGGGTTGCGGCTACACGGATTCCATTCGCATTGAATTTGTTGCGTTGACAGCCCCGTTGGTGAATCTTGGGGCTGATACCGCGCTTTGCACAGGCTCCACGTTGGTCCTCAACGCCGGAAACCCAGGTTTCAGCTATGTTTGGAGCAATGGCGATACCATGCAGCAGAGTGGATTTGGCACGTCGGGCTGGATTTCGGTATTGGTTTTTGATACTTTGGGCTGTGGTTATATTGCGCAAGACAGCCTGTTGCTGACCTTGCAACCCTTGCCTGCTCCACAATTGGGCGCTGATACTACAATTTGTACTGGCGACAGCTTATTGTTGCAAGCAGGGAATTTCAGTGGCGGATACCTATGGTCAGACGGGAGCAATGCCAATAGTTTTTGGGCGACGCAATCCGGTTTGTACTGGGTGGAAGTCAAAGACAGCTTGAATTGTACGGGATCCGATAGTTTGGTTTTGACCTTGCAACCCAATCCTGTCGTCGCCTTTGACACGTTGGCACCGCAATATTGCAGCTTGGATGCGGCTGTGATGCTGATCGGGACACCTGCGGGAGGCGTTTTTACCGGTACGACAGGGGCGAATGGAATTTTTGATCCGGCGATCGCCGGGGCGGGCAATCACACGGTGCAATATCAATTTACGGATGCCTTTGGTTGCAGTGACTCCATTTCGCAGTCAACGACAGTATTTCCACCACCTTCTGCAGCGCTTGCTGGACCTGATTTGCAGGGAGAAGCGCAGATTACGCTGCAAGCACAGGCCGCTTCGGTCGGCTTTGGATCTTGGCTGACCGGGAATTTCACGGGCAGCATTGACGATGCGGGCGATCCGAATGCAACGGTCACATTTGACAGCTCCGGCACATATTTGCTGATTTGGACCGTCAAGAATCCGCCTTGCCCCGCCAATTCAGATTCGGTTTGGATCACATTCGAAGGCATCCACATTCCGACCGGATTTTCACCCAATGCCGATGGCGTGAATGACGTTTACTTCATCCGCGGATTGGGCGGCTACCCGGGAACCAAATTGATGATATTCAACCGCTGGGGAAATCAAGTTTGGGGTTCGGAAGACTATCAAAATGATTGGAACGGCGACAACGCCGATGCGCAGCCACTGGTCGACGACACCTATTATGCCGTCATCGAATACGGAGGTAAAAGGCTGCAAACCTATGTGGTCTTGAAGCGGCAATAAAACATCAACCTCCGCCTTGTTTTTTCCCGAGCAAAACGAGATAATCGACCTTAAACTTCGCATAGCCCCTTGTAAGCCAACCCCATCGGTCCCAAACAGGGTGTTGCTTCGTGGGTTTGAAACGATAGGATCCCATCTTTTCGCCATTGTAAAAGCAGTGCAATTGACCACTGCCATACGCCAAACGAAAGGTCATCGTATCGCGCTTCAACTCCGGCAAACGACGGTTCCAATTGTTATTGTGCCAACCATCTCCATGGTGGTATTCGTAGCAATACAATCCCCGCCTTTGCACCACCATTGCGGAATAGCAACACAATTTGGGCGGCTTATCACCCTTGGATTTGCGGTGATTGATGTTGTACACGGCGCCCCCGTAATTGAATACTTCGGGAATGATCCGGATCTCATAGACAAATGAATCCTGCCCCGTAAGGTCCATCCCTATCGAAGTATAGGAGTAGATTCCTTTGGGATTCAGCTCCGTCACATGCAGGCATCCTTCCTTGATTTCCTGACTTCCCGATTCGCCGCGGTACTCCTTCCAGCGATTGCGGTTGTCGACAAAATCCTCGAAGTAAAGCGTATCCAACTGTCCAAAAAGCGGCAAGCGCGTACAGGCCAAGAGAAAGCACAATGCAGTCAATCGTCGATGCATACAATTCGATATTGGTTAAATACTCAGCAGATGACCATTTTGCGAAAATAAGCCAACTTCCGAATATTGGAAGACGCCGCAGTAATCTAAGCGCATTTTAATGCAGAAATGCCTTCCAAACGTTCGCTGTGGTGCAGTTTTCATTAACTTTACGGCCTTGCTATATCCCGCATTGATGAAAAAAGTACTGATCATAGACGACGAAGTCAAGCTCCGCGAATTGCTCGCCCGCATCATCGGACTCGAAGGCTACGAAGTTTTGGAGGCAGGCGACTGCAAATCAGGCCTCAAGCGCCTGGAACAGGCAGAAATCGATGTGGTCCTCTGTGATGTCAAACTTCCTGACGGCAACGGGGTCGAACTCGCGCAGCAAATCAAAGCCAAATATCCGCTGTTGGAGGTGATTTTGCTCACGGCCTACGGCAATATCCCCGACAGTGTGCAGGCCATGAAAAACGGGGCCTTCGATTACCTGACCAAGGGCGATGACAATAACCGCATCATCCCGCTGCTGAGCAGGGCGATGGAAAAAGTGGAACTTGCAAAGCAGGTCCAGCATTTGCAGCGACAGCTTGGCAAAAGGTATGCCTTCGAATCCATTGTCGGAAAGTCCAAAAGCCTGCAAGCAGCCATCGAATTGGCCAAAAAGGTGGCGCCCACCGATACCACGGTTCTGCTGACCGGCGAAACCGGGACCGGCAAGGAGGTCTTTGCACAGGCGATCCACCACGCGAGCAAGCGCGCGGCCAAGCCCTTTTTGGCCATCAATTGCGGGGCTTTTTCGGCTTCTCTCCTCGAAAGCGAATTGTTTGGCTACAAAGCCGGTGCCTTTACCGGAGCAAACAAGGACCACAAAGGACTCTTGGAAGAAGCGCATCACGGCACATTCTTTCTCGACGAAATCGGCGAAATGCCCACCGAATTGCAGGTCAAGCTGCTGCGTGTCCTGGAATCCGGCGAATTGTTGCGTGTCGGCGATACGAAACCCATTCAGGTGAATGTCAGGATCATTGCCGCCACCAACCGCGACCTTGCCAAGGAAATTGAAGGTGGACGTTTCCGCAGCGACCTGTTTTACCGGCTGAGCGTGTTTCAGATTCACATTCCCGCCCTGCGCGAGCGGCTTGAGGACATGGACTTGCTGTGCAACCACTTCGCCAAGACCTTCGGCCTCAAAATGGCGAAGCGCATCCACAGTTGCACCGCACAATATGTCGCCGCACTCAAACAGCATTCCTTCCCCGGCAACATCCGCGAACTCAAAAACATCATCGAGCGCAGCACCATCCTCGAAGATGGCGAAATCCTCAGTGTCGAAAGCCTCCCGCTAGAATTACAGATCCGTTCCGAGGGTCCGCAAAGCACGGAAATGTCGACCTTTTCCCTCGCAAGTGCGGAGCGCATCCAAATCCAGAAGGTCTTGCAGCATACCCAAGGCAACAAAACAGAAGCCGCAAGATTGCTGCAAATTGCGCTCACGACCTTGTACCGCAAACTCGAGGAGTACAAGATCGTTTGAGGCTTTCAAAACGCTAGGATCAACCCTTTCAAAATGAAAGGGAAGCGATCGTCGTTGCAGGATCCATAAAAACACAACTCGCTCATCTACAACATATTAATACACGTCCCAAACAATACTTTCATGTTTGGTACGGGATTCGACAGGCATGGCATAACTAAATGTTACGCTTATGCTCACTGGAATATTGCTTGCTTCTGCTTCGTTGGGTTTCGCACTGTTTTACCGGTGCATTCATTGGTTTGAAAACATCTAAATCTATGCTTATCCTATTCATCGTTTCGATCGCTGTGTTTGGTTATATGTGTTACGTACTGTTACATCCCGAGAAATTCTAATCCTCGGATGCACATCTCTGACACAATTGTATCCCAGCATTTTTCCACCTATCAAAACAGCAACGTCTGCCTAAAATGGAATTTACAGGTATTATCATCATATTTTTAGTCGCCGTTGGCTTGGCCATTCCACTCGGGAAGTACATAGCAAAGGTTTACGCAGGCCAGAAGACTTGGCTAGACCCCGTTTTCAACCCGTTGGAACGGCTCATCTTCAAGCTGTCAGGCATAGACACGACACATGAAATGGATTGGAAACAACATCTGCGCGCATTGTTGGGGCTCAACCTGATCTGGTTCTTCTTTGCGATGTCAATTTTGATGTCTCAAGGTTGGCTGCCACTGAATCCGGACCACAATGAAAGTATGTCTGCCGACCTCGCATTCAACACCGCAATATCCTTTTTGGTGAATTGCAACTTGCAGCATTACTCCGGTGAAACCGGGCTGAGTTACCTCTCTCAGGTCATTTGCATCATGTTTTTGCAGTTTGTGACAGCAGGAACCGGCATGGCCGCAGCGGCTGTTCTTTTCAACGCCATGCGCAGCCGCACCTCACAGCATCTGGGAAATTTCTTCAACTATTTTGTAAAGTCTTGCACCCGCATATTGCTGCCGATTGCTTCGGTCGTTGCCCTCATCTTGGTAATGAATGGTACGCCGATGACCTTGCAAGGCAAGGATACGATTCAAACCCTGCAAGGCGACAGCGTAGAAGTTTCGCGCGGACCGGCAGCGGCGATGATTGCCATCAAGCAAGTCGGTACAAACGGCGGCGGATTCTTCGGGGTCAATTCTGCACATCCCTTGGAGAATCCCTCCTACTTCACCAACACCATCGAAAATGTGATGATCCTTTTGATTCCCATTGCGATGATTTTCGCGCTCGGCTATTATCTCCAAAACAAGCGTTTGGCATGGACCATTTTCGGCGTCATGACCATTGGATTTCTCCTCCTGCTCGTACCAGCCTTGATGTCTGAAAATGCAGGCAATCCCACCTTGGAAGGATTAGGAATCACGCAATCCTCCGGGAATATGGAGGGAAAGGAACTTCGGATCGGGGTAAATGAATCAACATTCTGGGGCATTACCTCCACCGTGACGAGCAACGGCTCGGTCAATTCGATGCATGACAGCCATACACCGCTCAGTGGAGCCATGCAGATGCTTGGGATGATGGTCAACAGCTTCTACGGCGGTGTTGGCGTGGGAATCCTCAACTTTTATGTGTTCATGATCCTCGCCGTATTTATCAGCGGATTGATGGTCGGGCGCACTCCTGAATTCCTTGGGAAGAAAATCGAAGCCAGGGAAATCAAAATTGCGATGATTGTGGCCTTGTTGCATCCATTTTTGATTTTGGTGGGCACGGCATTGGCTGTTTCCATCCCGCAATATACAGCTTCAACACTTGCCAATCCTGGCTTCCATGGGTTCAGCGAAATTCTCTACGAGTACACCTCTGCATCAGCCAACAATGGCAGCGGATTTGAAGGATTGGGCGACAATACACCTTGGTGGAATATCAGCACCGGAATTGTCCTGCTACTTTCTAGATATATTCCCATCATTGGCCCGATTGCCATTGCTGGAATATTGGCCCAGAAAAAATTCGTTCCTGAAAGTGCAGGCACCCTTAAAACGGATACAGGAACCTTTGGCTTGGTCGTACTAGCAGTCATCTTCATTGTGGCCGCCTTGGCTTTTTTCCCGGCACTTACACTCGGTCCATTGGCTGAATATTTTTCCATTCATTCATCCAACAGCACAATACAATGAAAGCACAATCTACATCTCTGTTTCAAGCTGCACTTGTAACCCAAGCCTTGAAACAGGCGGTCATCAAGCTTGACCCGCGGAAAATGATTCTGAATCCCGTAATGTTTACCGTCGAGGTCGGTACCGCAGTGATGCTCGGCGTTTGCATTTGGATTTTGGCTGGCGCTGAAGGTCAAGGCGGATTTGGATACAATTTGGCGGTTTTCACAGTACTCCTGCTCACCCTCCTTTTCGCCAATTTTGCCGAAGCCATTGCCGAGGCACGTGGCAAGGCACAGGCAGACAGCCTGCGCAAAACCCGTGAAGAAACCGTCGCCAAACTCCGTTTGCCAAATGGTGAAATCCACTTCGTGAGCTCGGCGCAACTCAAAAAGGGCGACATTTTCGTCTGCGAAGCCGGAGATACCATTCCAACCGACGGCGAAATCATTGAAGGTCTCGCCACCATCGACGAAAGCGCAATTACAGGCGAAAGCGCTCCGGTGATCCGCGAGGCGGGCGGTGACAAAAGTTCGGTGACCGGCGGCACCAAGGTGCTCTCCGACCATATTGCGGTGGTTGTGACAACCGTACCCGGAGAAAGCTTTCTCGACAAAATGATTGCCTTGGTCGAGGGGGCAAGCCGGCAAAAAACGCCGAATGAAATTGCTCTGACGATTTTGTTGGCTGGATTTACACTTGTCTTCGTCATTGTCACCGTGACGCTCAAACCTTTTGCCGACTTTGCGCAAACGCCGATCACCATCGCCGCATTCATCTCACTTTTTGTTTGCCTGATTCCGACCACCATTGGCGGGCTGCTTTCTGCCATCGGAATTGCAGGCATGGACCGCGCCCTACGTGCCAATGTGATTACCAAATCAGGAAAGGCCGTTGAAACTGCGGGAGACATCGATGTTTTGCTGCTAGACAAAACGGGCACCATCACGATCGGGAACCGTAAAGCAACCCAATTTTATCCAGCAGAGGGCATCGCAATGTTTCGCTTCCTTGAGATCGCCCTGCAGGCTTCGCTTTCCGATGAAACGCCAGAAGGAAAATCCATTGTCGAATTGGCATCTGCACAAACTCCGAACCGCAACTCAATTCCTGCGAATGCTCCATCGCCAACCGAAAAAATCATACTTTTCACAGCAGAAACGCGCTGCAGCGGGGTGGATTTGGCTGACGGGTCACGTATCAGGAAAGGCGCGGCAGATGCGATTCGCAAGATGGCATTGGCAGCAGGCCATCCCTATCCCGAGGCAATTGACACGCGCGTGAGACAGATCGCAGCGAATGGTGGCACCCCCTTGGTTGTCGCAGAAAACGAAATGGTCATGGGTGTGATCGAATTACAAGACATCATCAAAACCGGTATTCAGGAAAGGTTTGAGCGCCTGCGAAAAATGGGGATCAAGACCGTGATGGTGACGGGTGACAATCCCTTGACAGCCAAGTTCATTGCCGAAAAGGCGGGCGTAGATGACTATATTGCGGAGGCCAAGCCCGAAGACAAGATGAACTATATCCGCAAGGAGCAAGCCGATGGCCGACTCGTGGCAATGATGGGTGATGGCACCAACGATGCCCCGGCACTTGCGCAAGCAGATGTCGGCGTAGCCATGAACAGCGGCACACAGGCTGCGAAGGAGGCTGGAAACATGGTCGACCTCGACAATGACCCGACCAAATTGATCGAGATCGTAGAGATTGGTAAACAATTGTTGATGACACGCGGCACCCTCACGACTTTTTCGATCGCCAATGATGTCGCGAAATATTTTGCAATCGTACCCGCATTGTTCATTGCCTCGGTACCTGCCTTGCAGGGGCTCAATGTCATGGGCCTGCATTCCCCGGAAAGTGCAATTCTATCGGCAGTCATTTTTAACGCGCTCATCATTCCCTTGCTCATTCCCCTCGCCCTCAAAGGTGTGGCCTACAAATCGATCGGCGCCTCGGCCTTGTTGCGACGCAATCTTTTCGTCTACGGGCTTGGTGGCCTTATTGTCCCATTTATCGGCATCAAACTGATCGACATGCTTGTCGGATTGGTGCTGTAATTCAGTCCCAAAATACAACTCAGATGAAAAAAAATATGCTGTCATCCCTCCGTCTCACTTTCGTTTTGCTGTTGCTCCTTGCTGTTGCTTATCCCGCAATGATCCTTGCAGTGGCACAATTTTCTCCCGACAAAGGAGAAGGGGTGAAAGTCGAATTCGAAGGAAAAGTAGTCGGATATGCAAATGTCGGGCAATCCTTCACTTCGGATTCCTATTTTTGGTCTCGACCTTCGGCGGCTGGTTACAACGCGGCTGCAAGTTGCGGGAGCAACAAAGCTCCTTCCAATCCCGCGTACCGCGCAACAGTGGCCGCACGTATCGATTCCTTCCTTGTCCACCATCCCGATGTGAAGCTTGACGACATTCCAGCAGATATGGTCACGGCAAGTGGCAGCGGATTGGATCCACATATCTCTGTGGCAGCTGCGCAATTGCAGGTGCAGCGCATCGCAAGCAAAAGGGGGCTTCCGACTTCGCAATTAAAGCTACTGATCACCCAGGTCACCGAAGGGCCTTGGCTTGGACTGCTTGGACCTTCAAAAGTGAACGTGCTCGCGCTCAATCTTGCCCTTGATCATTTGCAGCCACGATGACCAGATTTTTATCATTATTCCCACGTTCAATCCACGATATCGTTAATTTTGGAAGTCTATGAAACACATATATACTTTCTTGATGCTGTTCCTGTTCTCGAATGTCCTATTTGCGCAGGATGACAGCATTGCAAAATCTCCGCTTACTTTCAGTGGCTACCTGGATGTGTATTACGCATTCGATTTGGACAATCCCGATGATCACTTGCGACCCGGATTCATGTATTCCTTCAACCGGCACAATGAGTTCAATATCAACCTGGCAATGGTCAAACTCAACTTTTCCAAAGAAAAACTGCGAGCCAATATAGGCCTGATGGCGGGTACGTATGCAAGCGCAAATCTTGCATCCGAGCCGCTAGCTTTGCGCTATGTTTATGAGGCGAATGCAGGGATCAAACTCAGCAAGTCCAAAAACCTTTGGCTGGATGCCGGCATTATGCCTTCCCATATCGGCCTCGAAAGTGCCATCGGGCGCGACAATTGGACCCTCAGCCGGAGCATCTTGGCCGACAATTCGCCCTACTATGAAAGCGGCGCAAAATTGGGATATACCTCTGCAAATGGAAAATGGTTTCTGAGTGGAATGGTGTTGAATGGTTGGCAGCGGATTGCACGACCCACAGGCAACAACTCACCAGCATTCGGCCATCAAATCACTTGGAAACCAAGCACCAAGATCACCCTCAACAGCAGCTCCTTCGTCGGAAATGACAAACCCGACAGCGTCGCGCAAATGCGGGTCTTCCATAATTTCTATGGCGTTTTCCAGCTGTCCGATCGAATAGGCGCAGCATTGGGATTTGACATCGGAGCCGAAAAACCAGCCAACGGAGGCAACCCATACAACATTTGGTATAGCCCCTTGGCCATCGTGCGTGCGCAACTCACCGACAGGCTCACACTCGCAGCCCGTGGCGAATATTATGTCGATCCCAATGGCGTGATACTCCCTACAGGTACCACCAACGGATTTCGGACATTGGGATATTCACTGAATGCGGATGTAGCAATTCTGGACAATGTGCTTTGGCGCATCGAAGGACGAGGATTTTCCAGTATGGATCCAATATTCTTGCGCAACAATCAGCCCACCCGTGCCAATTTTGGAATGACCACTTCGCTCTGCGTCGCCTTCTAATGGTACCACCGATCCACAGGCTCAGTATTTTCTCGACTTGATTCGCAAGGCAAAGCGAGGCAAACTCAAGATTTATATCGGGATGAGTGCCGGCGTGGGCAAAACCTTTCGCATGTTGCAAGAGGCCCATTCCCTACGCAAAAACGGCATTGATGTACAATTGGGATACATCGAAACCCATCAACGTAAGGAGACCCAAGCATTATTGGTAGGATTGCCTGCAATTCCACGAAGGAAAATCTTCTACAAAGGAAAGGAATTGGAGGAAATGGACGTGCAGGCCGTGATCGCGGCAAGACCGGAAGTCGTGATCGTCGATGAACTCGCGCACAGCAATATCGAGGGAAGCAAGAATGAAAAACGCTGGCAGGATGTGTTGGAAATTCTGTATGCAGGGATCAATGTGATTTCTGCCGTCAACATTCAGCATCTCGAAAGTCTCAACGAAGCCATCAAATTCATTACAGGTGTGGAGGTACAGGAGCGTGTGCCTGACTTGTTGCTTGCGCAGGCGGATGAGGTAGTAAACATCGATTTGACCGCCGATGAATTGATCGCGAGGCTCAAAGAAGGCAAAATTTACACGGCTGACAAGGTCGAAACTGCCTTGCGCAACTTTTTCCAATCGGAAAAGCTCTTGCAGTTGCGCGAATTGGCCTTGAAAGAAGTCGCCTCGCAGGTATTGCGCAAGGTCGAATCAGAGGTTCCACAAGTGACTGCGCACCGGCACGAGCGGATTCTCGCCTGCATTAGCAGCAATGACCGCATTGCCAAAAAGGTCATCCGTAAAGCCGCGCGTTTGGCCGGCTACTACCATGCCAAATGGTACGTGCTTTATGTGCAGGCCGCCGCCGAAAATCCCGACAGGATTGCGTTGGACAAGCAGCGGCATCTCATCAATAATTTTATGCTGGCAACGGAACTCGGCGCAGAAATCATCAAAATCCAGAATGACCACATCCCCAATGCCATTCGGGAAACTGCCGTACAAAACAAGATCACCACGGTCTGCATCGGCAGACCCACCTTTAGCATCTTGAAGACCCTGTTTTCCAGCGACATCCTACTCAGTTTGCTGAAAAAAACGCATTCTTTGGACATTGACCTTATTATTGTATCATGAAATTTTCGATCAAGGCCAAGCTCTCGCTCGGCGTCGGCTTACAATTTTTCTTCATCGTCGTTTCCGTGTTGGCGGGACTCATATCCGTCAATTTCCTTACGACCGACACCCGCAATATTCTCAGGGCCAACTACGATTCCCTGGAATATTGCCGCAACATGGGGATCGCGCTAGAGGAACGTGATGCGAAATCCCTGCAGACATTCAGCGAAAACCTGCAAAAACAGCAACGCAACATCACGGAACCCAGCGAAAAAGCTCATACCGATACCCTCACCGCAGATTTTGCAGTGTTTCAATCGTTTCCAGATAGCGTTGAGGTGCAGCAACGCATTCGGCAACTCCTGAATGTGATTACTGGATTGAACCTCAAGGCCATTCAAAAGAAAAGCGAAATCGCCCAACAAACGGGTAAAACGGCCAACATCATCATGGGCACAGTCGGCACCTTGAGCTTCGTTTTTGCCCTTATTCTGCTGGTCAACCTTCCGCATAGCGTCGGCGAACCCATCAAGCGGTTCACCGAAAGCATCCAACAGATCGCCAATAAAAATTACGCTTGGCGAGTGGATGAAAATCGCGGAGATGAATTCGGGGAAATGGCAAAATCCTTCAATGCCATGGCTGCCAAACTCGAGGAATATGAAAGCGGCAATCTGGCGAAAATGCTGTTTGAAAAGCGCCGAATTGAAGCCCTGATCAACCAAATGCACAATCCCGTCATCGGATTTAATGCGGAACAGGTGATCCTTTTTGCCAACAATGCCGCACTGAAGATTCTCAACCTCAACAGCACACAATTGCTTGGCAGACCCGCAAACGAGGTCGCAGTCAACAATGACCTTCTGCGCAATCTGATTGTCGGCCTCCACCCCGCCGAACTCAATGCTGAAATTCCGACGACTGCCGCAGCTCCGCTCAAAATCTTCGCCGACAACAAGGAGAGTTATTTTGAGAAGGAAATTGTCCATGTGACCGTTGCCTCCACCGAAGGCAAGGGCGAAACCTTTATCGGCGACGTGCTCATTTTGCAAAACATCACGCAATTCAAGGAACAAGACGCAGCCAAAACCCATTTCATTGCCACCGTTTCCCACGAATTCAAGACGCCCATTTCCGCCATTCAAATGAGTCTGCAATTGCTCAAAAATGAGAAAATAGGGACGCTCAATCCCGAACAAACGAGTTTGTTGGCAAGCATTGAAAACGATGCCGAACGCTTGCTGAAGATCACCGGCACGCTGCTCGACCTGTCGCAAGTGGAAAGCGGACATATCAGCCTCAATGTTTTGCCCGTTCCGATCAAGGAAATTGTCGACTACGCCCTCGGCGCCACCCGCGTCCAAGCCGAACAAAAAGGCATCCGGATGGAAATCACCTACGCCGATCCGCAAGCCACCGTCCTTGCCGACAGCGAAAAAACAGCTTGGGTCCTCACGAATCTGATTTCCAACGCCATCCGGTATTCCTACGAACATTCAACCGTGTTTCTGACCACGCAACTTCACAACGGCCGCCTGCGTGTGAGCGTGCGCGACACCGGCCAAGGCATCGCCCCACAATATCAAAGCAAAGTCTTCGAACGCTACTTCCGCGTCCCCGGGATGCGCACCGAAGGCACAGGCCTCGGCTTGGCCATCAGCAAGGAATTCATCGAAGCCCAAGGCGGCAAAATCGGCATGGAAAGCGACTTTGGAAGCGGAAGTCTGTTTTGGGTGGAGGTTTTGGTGGGGTGAACAAGAGCTTAAAAAAGCATTTCCAGAACTTTTTCATGCAAAGTCTCATTTGCACTTTGCATTCCCCGAAGGGCTTCAATGGTCGTTGCCCTCGATACTCGGGGCGTAGCGCACCCGCCCCACTTCAAGAAGTTCCCGTATCCGACCCGCTCGCACCGAAAAATCGCCGTGCAAGTGCCGCATCCTGCTTGCGGTAGGCATGGTAGGGTTCCGATTGCGCGAGCAAATACCGCTTGATGAACCACCGTAAAAGGAACATTAACAAGCGTTTCCAGAACGGGGTTTCAGCCTTCAGCTTCACGAAATAGCTGTCAATTGTATCCCTTCGGAAATGAAGAATGTCCTCCAAATCCTGACCATCGGCATAATATCCGCAATGGAAATTGACCTCCGCAAAGGCCTTTTCCGGAAAATTGAGTCTCCCCAACCCCAACAAGGCGAAG
Source organism: Bacteroidota bacterium (assembly GCA_016718825.1). Classification (NCBI taxonomy): domain Bacteria; kingdom Pseudomonadati; phylum Bacteroidota; species Bacteroidota bacterium. Next base: position 21,933 of record JADKCL010000035.1, read on the forward strand.
GACCGCTGCAGAAAATCGCGGTACATGATGCGGCAAGCCTCCCCGCCGCCAAGATTGAAAATCCGGCGGGACAACAGCTCCCGCTTTTGCAGTGCGCCCACCAACGCACGCGCCGTATCGGTCGGGGTCGCAATTTCCATGCACGTCGCCAAGGGCATGTGAAACATCAACCCCGACAACTTATGCCCATCCATGATGGCTGTCAACCGGAAAACAGACCAATCCAATGCGCTATCCTGAAGACATTGTTCCGCCGCGATTTTGGTTCGCGCATAGGCATCGCCCGCGCTTGGCTGCAACGCATCCCCCACCCGTATCCACGGATTCGCAAGCCGGTCCCCATAAATCGCAATCGACGAACTGTACAAGAGGAAGGCCCCGGGTGCATACAGCTCAAGGTTCTTCACAATATTCGCGGTGCCGACCACATTCACCTGATAAGCCAATTCGGGCAACGCATCGGCCTGCGGGGGGATCAATGCCGCCAAATGAATCACATAGTCCACATCCTTGCAGGCCGCCGCACTATCCTGCAACTTCGAAATATCCCCGTAAATCACCTCGATCTCGTCCTTGTAGGGTGCGTAGAACCGTGAAGCTTCCGGCGACCATTTGTCGAACACCGTCAGCCGATAGCGCGACCGATCCTCATGAAGCAACTCCAATACGGCCCGGCCCACAGTCCCCGAGGCACCCGTCAACAATATGTGCGGCTTTTCACCCATCATAGCCAATCTTGAACCAACAAAGCTCCGGACTTCGAAGCCCGAAAATGCAAATCTCCCTTCCGCGCTGAAGAAATTCCATGAAGTTGATCAGGATTGCAGGCGAATTTGGTCAACGGGAGGATGAAGTCGCTTGCTGACCGCCAAGATCGTCACGACCCGATTCGACGGAATTCCTCAAGCGGAGTAGCCAGGCATAGGACTCGTCAGGCACATCGCGCCCATCAAGGACAAAGGCCGCCCCAATGCACGAATATCGATTGCGCCTATCCGTAAAGGCCTGCACACAAGCAAAAACCGATTCGAAAATAAGCCGGGAATTTGATGGTCAACCGTTCCCCTCAAACATACCCCCGCAAAAATTGCAAGCCTGCGATGATACCCAATACCATCAAGGATGCCCATATCAGAAAGACGGTGAATGGGCTATCGAGAGAACCGTGATAGCATGCGAAGTTACAATTGTCAATCGTCCCCCTTTCCATTGTTGGGGTTCATAAGCGGATTGGGAAAAATCGTCGTGAGCATCGACATCCTGCCCAAATGCAATCAGCAAAACAACCCGCACGCGATGCCCTTCCCACGGAGCGACGTGGACAGTAATCACGCAACCTGCAGAGGGCTTACAAATTGAATCCCAAGCCGATTGCATTCTGCAAATAGAGGTCGTTGCCGCCGCCGTGCAGCATCTTGTCCACGACGTCGGTAGCGAAATAGCCCATGCGTAACTCGTAAAATGCATGAAGGCGCGCGTTAAAATTGAAGCGCAGATTTGCCCCGCCATTGAAGGAAACAAAGGTGCCCTCTTCTACGCAACCCATCTTCATGAAATCAATCGTTTTGTTTAGCCCGATGCCAGCTGACAGCGAAGGAGCGAAGCGCGCATCTTCCTTGAGCAGATAACCATTCGCAAACTTGTATTGGAGCGCGGCCACGCCGGTGACCATGTGTGAGCTCAGGATTTCATTCATCGCCTGTATGCGTTCCTCGACGGTGTTGGGCGTGTAGCCATAACTGCCGTACATGCCGGTAACTTTGATGCCTAGCGAACGGTTCAGTGCAAAATCGACGCCCAGGGTACCGACGCCATACATGCAACTGCTGTATCGGAAGAGATCATTTCCCATGTCGCCCCTGTACTGCTGCGCCCCAAAACTCGCATTCACCTCAAAACGATGGATGAACGATTGCGCAAAAAGGCTGATGGAAAATACCAAGAGAAAGAGTGTGAGAATTGTTTTCTTCTCCATATCCTACATTGTGTTTATTGTGCGCCTGACCCATTCAGTTGCAGGATGGAATTTCGGGAATCGAATCTAGAATTGCAAACGCGATGGGACGGAACTTACAGAGCAATAAGCGCTTGGCCGCGAGGTCACAGGCGGTAGTGAGGAGGAGGATAGTTAGGAGACTGAGTTGGTGGAGCTTCTTCCCTGCGTTCAGATGTATTGCAGATCGCATTTTAATTGAGCCTGTTCTTTGGGGCGAAATCTCTGATCGAAGGAAGCGCTTGATATCCGGTAAATTAATCTCAAATGCCTCATTTTCCATAGACTGCGGCCCGCTCGAGGCGTTGGGTCGAATACAAGGAATACTACGATGGCCTTATCAGGGGTCGCCGATGCATTTTGTCTATCATAAAAAAATCAGCATTTTCCTTGGTATCAGATTTACACGGCCCTTTTCCATGAATAGCCAACAAAGACTGCGTTGGTTTTCGCCAAGGCTGGGACTCGTTGGCTCATGAGAAATCGCAGCCCACGATTCCCTTCACCTAGCCCCTATTGGTACTGCCCAGATTCAGAGGAGGACTTATATTCCAATGCACTCGCAGAATTGTGGTTGTGTTCTTCCTCATTGCACCGGGGCATTGAAATTTTTGCAAAGAGCTGAGGGACCGCGCGCACTTGTTCGGGCGTATGTTCCTTGGCTGCGCCCTTCCTCAGTGGGAGGGAGGGACCCGCTGCCCACCAAGTTACACCAGCGCACCTGGCCTGCGACCAGGTCGGAGACCCACAGCCCACAGTCTCAATTTCAGCACCACCCTGGCTCTCAATCGCTGCCTTTAGCTGCGAAACAAGCCCAACCCGACTTCACCCTGTGATTCTGTAAATTCTGTAAATTCTATTCTGGTCCACTTGTTGATTTGGTGCTACCCGTCCTCACGAGTCTCACGCCCAGCCGAGCTGGCAACATCGGCGTTTCGGCGGGACGCCGACGCCTCAAAAGGGACACCAACCCGACAATTCACCCAAAGTGTGATTCCGTAAATTCTGTAAATTCTGCAAATTCTGATCTAACTTGCACCCAAATTGACTCCGCGATGCGCATTTTGATTGTCGAAGATGATCCTACCATTGCCAATTTCCTGCGGGAAGGTTTGGCCGAGGAGGGTTTTGCCGTCGATGTCGCCGACAATGGAAAAGCCGGACTTGCCTTGGCACTCGATCCCGCTGCCGAATATGATGTTTTGCTGCTCGATTGGATGGTGCCCGGCATGACAGGCATCGACATCTGCCGCTATGTCCGCAAGGAAAACAACGACGTACCCATCATTTTCCTCACGGCAAAGGATACCGTTGACGATGCCGTATTCGGTTTGGAAGCCGGGGCGAATGACTACGTCCGCAAGCCGTTTTCCTTCGAAGAATTGCTCGCCCGCATCCGAGTGCTGATGCGCAAACGCGCGCAAGCCACGCTCGTTTTCAGCGCCGGCAATGTCGAACTCAACATCGAAAGCCATAGCGTGCTCAAGGCGGGAAAGCCCGTCGAATTGACCCAAAAGGAATTCGCGCTCCTCGAATATTTGCTGCGCAACAAGGGCAAGGCTTGCCGTCGCACCCGCATCCTGGAAAGCGTATGGGACATTCATTTTGATTACGACAGTTCGGTCATTGACGTGTATGTCAATGGTTTGCGGAAGAAACTTGATGCCCCGGGCGAACCTTCCCTGATTACGACAGTACGCGGAATCGGCTACAAAATCGAGGACAATCCGTGAGACTCAAGTTCAAAACCAGGATTGCGCTGTTCAATACGATTGCCGTGGGCATCACCACGGCCTTGGTATTTGGCTTAATCTATTTGGTGGTGCGTCAAACGGCCTACAAACACCTCGCGGATGACATTCAGGTTGAAAAAGAAGAGGTATTCGCCAGTCTTGCCATCTCCGGAGACACCATCAAACTCAACAAGATGGTCGAATGGGACGAAGCCGAACACAGCAAAATCGAGGTGAATCCGACCTTTTTGCAAATTGTGGACCTGAATGGAAGGGTGATTTTCCATTCCAGAAACCTGCTCGATGGCCAAATCCTCTATGATCCCGACAATACCCGCGAAACCTATTACAATTCGGAAATGAGCGGGCAGCAGATTCGCCTCGGTCAATTTCCCGTGAAGAATGCCGAGGGTAAAATCCTTGGGCAGCTGACAATCGCCATTTCACAGCAAGAGTCCTATTTGATCGTCAATAACCTGTTGTTGTTTTTGTTGATTGCCTATCCGCTCGTGTTGTTGGTACAGTTTTTGGCCTCCGGATTGGCCGCTTCCCAAGGAATTGCGCCCGTGCAACTGTTGCGAAAAACGGCGGCCGGGATCAGCGATGCCACCCTCGGTACAAGGCTGGAATTGCCCAAACGCAAGGACGAATTGTATGACTTGACGTTGACAATCAACGAATTGCTGGAACGTATCGAAACCAGCCTGATGCAGCAAAAGCAATTCACAAGCGATGCTTCGCATGAGATGCGCACGCCGCTCGCGGGCATCCGCGGGACGCTCGAAGTATTGCTGCGCAAGCCCCGCGAACCGGAAGTTTATGTCGAAAAAATCCGGGCAACGCTCGCGCAAGTGGACCGGATGGACCAATTGTTGGAGCAATTGCTGCAACTCGCACGCATTGAAAAAGGTGTGCTCAAGGCAACCATTAGCGAAATCGACCTTGGTCCATTGCTGCTGCAGGTGGCAGACCGCTGGAAACAACAAGTCGCCGATCATCCGATCAACATTACGGTCGCCATCGCACCGGGAACCAAGGTCGAAGCGGACCGCATTTGCCTCGAAATCATGCTCGACAACCTTGTGAGCAATGCCGTCAAATATGGCCGTCCAAACGGGCACATTCAATTGTCTTGGCAATCCGCGACGTGGGAATTAAAGGTGATCGATGACGGAATCGGGATTCCGGCAGCACAATTGCCCTACATTTTCGACCGTTTTTACCGCGCCGACGCTTCCCGCAGTTCGGCAATCAAGGGGAATGGCCTCGGGCTCTCGATCGTGCAAAAACTGGCTAATTTGCAAGGAATCGGCATCCACGTGACAAGCGAGGAAGGCCAAGGAACCACCTTTGTTTTGCAGTTCCGGTAGGGAGGCTGGTCGGAATTGAAACACTTTTAAGCAAACCTTAAGAAAACCCCAAGGAAATCTACAGGCTGTGCCCGTGAGATTTGTGCTGTTACCTTGAAGAAGATGAAAAAGCACAGTCGAATGCTCACGTTGATCGCACTTGCCGCCATGGTGGCGCTGTCTTCCTGTGAACGGAAAGCCAATGCCCCCGGCACGTTGCGCCTTCCCTTGGGTGCTTCCGAACCGATCCCGGCCGCTTCGGCGCCGACGATGGAGACCCATGTCGCGGATCTGACGACGGCTTTGGAGGTCGAACTCAAGGCTACCGCTAAATATGCAGCCTTTGCAAGGCAGGCATCCGCGGAAGGACTGCCGGAAATTGCGCTGCTGTTTCAGGCAACCGCCAAATCTGAGGCCGTGCATGCAAGCAATCATCAAGCGGCCTTGGAAGAGTTCGGCGCACCCATCCCGCAGGTGTTTCCGGATTTCAATTTGGGAAAAACGGAGGAAAACTTGCGCGCGGCCATTGCAGGCGAAGGCGACGAGGTGGACCAATTGTACCCGGAATTTATCGCCCGTGCCACCGAGGTGCATGCGGAGATGGGCCTCCAAAGCCTGAAATATTCCTACAAATCCGAATTGAAGCACAAGGCCTTGTACGATGCCGCAATTGTGGCGCTGCAGGCGCATGACCTCTCCAAATTACCCGATCAATATTATGTTTGTCCGACTTGTGGAAACCTCATTGCTGATAGCCCGCACAAGCGTTGCGATATTTCGATGACTTCCTCCGATAAGTTCCTGTTGATCAACCGTCTCGCGATATAGGAAAATTAGTGATGGAGATGGTTTGATTTGTTGACCGGATGAAGCTGCCCCGCTCCCGAAAGGCCGGATAACCCAAGGGACGGGGCGGTTCATCCAACAAAAGAGATTCCCTGTTAGAACATTAAAAAATAGCGTTATGGATCAAGTACATGTTCACCTGCTTATCACCCACTTACCCATCTTCGGATCGGTTTTGGCCGGATTGGTGCTCGCCTACGCAATATTTGCCAAAAGTGAGCAGACCAAAATTGCGGCTTATGGTTTATTGGCCATTTCCGCGGTGGGCGCATTGATAGCCTACCTCACGGGAGAAGGTGCCGAGGAAGCCGTGGAAGGCCTCCCGGGCGTCATGGAAAGCATTATCGAGCAACACGAGGACTTTGCCATGTTTGCGCTCATCGGCCTGTTGGTCACCGGTGCCGCGGCCATTCTCGGCATTGTTTTGACCCTGCGGAAATCTTCGCTGAGCGGCACGCTTGCCATGGTGGTCTTGCTTTTGTCGGCGGTGAGCTTTGGCTTGGTGGCCCGTACGGGTTACCTCGGCGGCCAAATCCGGCATACGGAAATCCGGGGTGCAGGCGGAGCTGCAGCTGCGGGTGCCACGGAATCGGAAGAACAAGAAGGGGAGCATGACGACGACTGATTTTTCGGTATTGCGTTCCTTCATTCATCAATAAGATAAGCGTTAGAAGAAATGAAAATCAATCACAAATATGTTTTGGCCACACTCGGACTCGGTTTGGGCCTGCTTTCGGGCTGTACCTGGGACAAAGTGGAACCCGATGTTTGCTTCGAATCCGAAGTACTGCCCATTTTTGTCACATATTGCAGTACGCCGGGATGCCACAATTCGATCGACCGGGAAGAAGACTACGACTTGACGAGTTATGCCGGTATCATGCAGGGTGTCACCCCCAAGCACGTGAGCTCCTCGGAGGTCGTGACGGCGATGAATGGTTTTGGCGAAGACCACATGCCGCCCAACAACTATCCGCAACCTTCTGATGGGCAGATCGCTACCATCAAAGCCTGGGTCAAATCCGGTGCAGAAAACACGACGAATTGCAGCACGGTGAGTTGCGATACAAGTGCGGTGGTGAGTTTCAGCGTGGACATCCAACCGATCATGGACAACTATTGCGTCGGCTGCCACAGTGGCGGCAATGCGAGTGCGGGGGTGGATGTGAGCACCTACGCTGCTTTGAAGCCACATGCTGAAATCGGCAGGCTCCAAGGAGCCATGTCGGGCGATCCGCAATACGCCACCATGCCGCCGAGCGGCAACTTGTTGCCGACCTGCTACGTCGACAAAATCAACAAATGGGTCGCCGCAGGCGCACCCAACAACTGATTTTCCAGCAGCAGCAGCGTTAGCGATGGGACGCATTTCGACAGTGACGGACTTCCGCAAGGAATCCGGTGAGCGGGGACAACAGGTAGCCGGCGGGCCGCGCTTTGCAATTCTGCCATTCCAAGGATACATTTGTAGGATGAAGGCGTTGCAAGCATTCATGGCTGTCTGGATTCTCGTCTTGTCACTGCTCCCCTGCTTTGACAAGGCCGATCATGCCCATGAACATGGTTGCCACGACCTTGCCAAGGAATCGCAAACGGCAGCGGTGCAGACCCACCAAACGGAACATGGTGCCGACTTCGAATTGTGTTCGCCGTTTTGCCACTGCAGTTGCTGCCATACGAGTGTGACGTTCTTTCACCTCGAGGTCATGCAATCCCAAACTGCACCTTGCAATGCTGTCTTCGCAAGCTTGGAAGACCAAATGCAGCCGCAACATCGGGGCAGCATCTGGCAACCGCCCAAAGCCTGATTGCTTCAGCTGCACGGGAGCTCCATGCCCTGAAATTCCATCCGGATTTTCAAAAGTTGGCAACTCAATTCCTGTTTTCCAAAGGTTAATGCAATTGTTATATGTTGGATCAAATCATTCGATTTTCCATCAAGAACAAAGCTTTGATTGGTTTGATGACCGTGGCCCTGATCGTTTGGGGTGTCTATTCGGTCACGCAATTGCCCATCGACGCAGTTCCTGATATTACGGACAATCAAGTACAGGTGCTCACGGTTGCACCTTCGCAATCCGCCCAAGACATCGAGCGTCTTGTGACATTTCCGGTCGAACAAACCATGGCGACGATTCCCGGAATCCACGAAATCCGGTCGTTTTCCCGCTTCGGACTCTCGGTGGTCACCCTCGTTTTCAAGGAGCATGTCGATGTCTATTGGGCGCGGCAGCAAGTCGGCGAAAGGCTGGTCGAGGCCAAGGCCCTGATTCCGGAGGGTATCGGCAGCCCGGAAATGGCGCCGCTCACGACCGGGCTCGGCGAAATCTACCAATACGTCATTCGTCCCTTGCCCGGCTACGAAACCAAGTATGATGCGATGGCCCTGCGCACCATCCAAGATTGGATTGTCAGGCGGCAATTGCTCGGCGTCGAAGGCGTGGCGGACGTGAGCAGCTTCGGCGGCAAACTCAAGCAATACGAAATCGCGTTGAATCCCGAACGCCTGCGGTCGATGGATGTGAGCATTACCGAAGTCTTCGCAGCCTTGGAAAGCAATAATCAAAACACGGGAGGCTCCTACATCGACAAGCGCCCATATGCTTGGTTCATTCGCTCGGAAGGTCTCATCGAAAACCTCGAAGACATCGGCAACATCGCCGTCAAAGTCGGTCCGGACGGCATTCCGGTGCTGATGCGCGACGTCGCCAAGATCGACTACGGCTTTGCCAAACGCTACGGCGCCATGACCCGCAATGATGAAGGCGAAGTGGTCGGCGCGATCGTAATGATGCTCAAAGGCGCAAATTCCAGCAGCGTCATCGAGAATGTCAAAAGCCGCATTGCCCAAATCGAAAAGACGCTGCCACCCGGCGTGGCCATCGAACCCTACTTGGATCGCACGAAACTCGTGGACAAAGCCATTTCGACCGTGACGCGGAACCTTACGGAAGGGGCCCTGATCGTGATTTTTGTGCTCGTTTTGCTGCTCGGAAACCTCAGGGGCGGCATGATCGTGGCCTCCGTCATTCCCTTGGCGATGCTGTTTGCGGTCGCGATGATGAACATGTTTGGCGTTTCAGGCAACCTGATGAGCTTGGGCGCCATCGACTTCGGTTTGATTGTGGACGGCGCGGTGATCATTGTCGAAGGGACTTTGCACCACCTGGCACACAGCAAAAAAACGGGCCTGCTCACGCAAAAGGAGATGGACCATGAAGTGCATCGTTCGGCAAGCAAGATCATGGCAAGCGCGGCATTCGGAGAAATCATCATCCTGATCGTCTATTTGCCCATTTTGGCTTTGGTCGGCGTCGAAGGGAAAATGTTCAAGCCCATGGCACAAACGGTTTCGTTTGCCATTTTGGGGGCTTTCCTCCTCTCGCTCACCTACGTGCCGATGATCAGCGCTATTGTCCTGAGCAAGCGCATCTCGACCAAACGCAACATCTCGGACCGCTTGGTCGGTTTCATCCAAAAGCTCTACCGCCCTACCCTCGAATTGGCTTTGCGTTTCCGTTGGATCGTGATTTCTGCAGCGGTCGCCTTTCTCGGATTCGGCATCCTGGTTTTCACTTTTCTAGGGGCCGAATTCATCCCGACACTCGAGGAAGGTGATTTTGCTGTGGAAACCCGGGTTTTGACGGGAAGCAGCATGGAGGAAACCATTTCTGCCGCAACGCGCTCGGCCAAGGTGCTCAAGGATCATTTCCCCGAAGTCAAAACCGTCGTCGGGAAGATCGGCAGTTCGGAAATACCGACCGACCCGATGCCCATCGAAGCCTGCGACTTGATCGTGGTGCTCAAGGACAAATCGGAATGGGTCAGCGCCAAAGGACGCGAGGAATTGGCCGAGAAGATGCAGCAGAAACTCGAGGAGCACGTCCCCGGCGTTTCCTACAGTTTTCAACAGCCGATTCAAATGCGCTTCAACGAATTGATGAGCGGTGCACGCCAAGACGTCGTCGTCAAGATTTATGGAGAGAATCTGGATTCGCTCACAAAACTGGCAGAAAAAGTCGGCGAATTGGCAGGCTCCACCGAGGGTGCCAAGGACTTGTATGTCGAGCAAGTTGGTGGCTTGAGCCAAATCGTGGTGGCCTACAAACGGCCGCAGATCGCGCAGTTTGGCCTGACGATTGCCGATGTGAATACTGCTTTGAATACTGCAATGGCAGGACAGGCAACGGGCAAGGTCTACGAAGGCGAAAGACGTTTTGACCTCGTGGTGCGCTTGGATGCGAATGCCCGGCAAAGCATTGAAGACGTGCGCAATATCCCGATTGAAACGCCGACCGGCATGCAGATTCCCTTGAGTGTCGTTGCCCAAGTCGATTTCGAAACGGGTCCCAATCAGATTCAGCGCGACGATGCCAAACGGCGCATCATCGTCGGCTTCAACGTGCGTGGCCGTGACGTGGAAAGCGTGGTCGAGGAATTGCAGCAAAAGGTCGAAAAGGGTATCCAATTTCCGGAGGGCTACTACCCGACCTACGGTGGCACATTTGAAAACCTGATCGCGGCCCGTGCACGTTTGTCCATTGCCGTTCCGGTGGCCCTGTTGCTGATCTTCCTGCTGCTGTTTTTCACCTTCAAGTCCTTCACGCAGAGCATGCTCATCTTCACGGCGATTCCGCTGTCGGCCATCGGTGGCATCCTCGCTTTGTGGACCCGTGGAATGCCGTTCAGCATCTCGGCGGGGGTCGGCTTCATTGCCTTGTTTGGGGTGGCGGTGCTCAATGGCATCGTGCTCATCGCCGAATTCAACCGGCTCAAGGAAAGCGGAATGGATGACCTGCGGGCGATCATTTTGCAGGGCACCGCGACCCGTCTGCGGCCCGTGATCATGACGGCGGCCGTGGCCTCGCTCGGCTTCCTGCCCATGGCCATCAGCGGTTCGGAAGGTGCTGAAGTGCAACGCCCGCTCGCCACCGTCGTCATCGGCGGATTGGTGACAGCGACCCTGCTGACCTTGGTGGTCCTCCCCTGCTTGTATATGCTCTTCGAATCTGCCCCCAAACGCAAGAAAAAATCCTCCGTGGCCGCGCCCGCAGCCGCGATGATTGCCTTGCTCCTCTTGTTCGCTCCCTTGGTGACGCAAGCCCAAAACACCGGACTGAGCTTGCAGGATGCGATTTCCAAGACCTTGCAGCAGCATCAGCACGTGCGGCTCGCGGAGATGGACATTCTCTACGAACAGCAACTCGTCCAGGCGAGCAGCAGCATTCCCAAATTGGATGTGGGCATGACGTTTGGGCAGTACAACAGTGCGGTCACCCGCGACAATAACTTGACGCTGCGGCAGACGATCCCGTTCCCGACGACGTTTGCGCGGCAGCGTTCGCTCGCGGATGCGCATGTGGCTGTCGCTGTGCAGGCGAAGGCGGTCACGCAAAACGAAGCCATCCTCCAACTGCGGGAAACTTGGCTCACTTTGCAATACCTGCATGCCAACCGCAGCTTGTTGGAGCGGCAAGACAGCATTTTTGCAGCCATGGAACGGGTGGCGACAATTAGGTTTCAAGCCGGCGAAAGCAATTTGTTGGAGAAAACCACCGCGGCGACGGGCCGGAGCCAAGTCGAAAATCAGCTTCGTCAAAATGCTGCCGACATCGAGATTTGGCTCAACCGCTTGCAACTCATCCTCAATGGCGGTTCGCTCACGGAATTCACCGATACGCAACTTGCAAGAATGCCCAAGCCGACCGCGCTGCTTGTGGATAAGGTCAGCGAAAATCCGCAGCAAGCCTTGCTCGACCGCCAAATAGACGTCGCCGAAGCGGACCGCAAGGTGACCGGCAGTCAGATTTTGCCCGACATTTCGGTGGGTTACTTCAATCAGACGCTTATCGGTTTTCAGACGGTCAATGGCGCCGAAACCTATTTTGGACCGGAAAAAAGGTTTCAAGGCTTTACCGTCGGATTGGGAATTCCGCTCTGGGCAAAACCCGAACTTGCCAAAGTCAAAGCAGGGAAGATTCTGGAACAGAAGGCGAGCTTGGAAGCCGAGCAATATGACAAGACCGTGGATGCAGCGTTTGCGCAGGCCAAGCAAAATCATCAGAAACTCTGGACGAGCCTCGATTGGTTTGAAAGCAGCGGGATGAAAAATGCGAATTTGATGTTGCGTCAGAGCACATTGGCATTCGAAGCCGGGGAAATCGATCACCTCGGGCATTTGTTTACGGTGCAGCAATCGATCAGCATCCAGGAAAACTACCTCGCGACCTTGCTGGAATACAACATGAACATCCTGCAAATGCAGTATCTGTTGGGCAACATCACCACCATTGAACAATAAACCTTACAATTTTATGAATCGTTCAATCTTCATTCAGAATATCATGCAACGGAAATATATTGTTTTACACCTGCTCGTTCTCCTCGTTTTCTCGACGGGCTGCGGCAAAAAGCAAACCGCCGCAGCGGAATCAGAAAAGCCCGAAACCGAAACGGCGTCTGCGGATCACGTGAACCTCAATGAAAGCCAACTCGCAGCTTTGGGAATCGCCACGGGAAAGGTAACTCAACGCGCGATGCGCAGCACGATTGTCGCCAACGGCGTTTTGGATGTGCCGCCGCAGAACATGGTGAGCATCGCGGCGCCATTCGGCGGATTTTTAAAAAGCACGAGTCTCTTGCCTGGCAGCCGCGTCTCCCGGGGGCAGGTTGTCGCGACGCTCGAGCATCCTGATTTTATCACGATGCAACAGGAATGGCTTGAAAACAAAAGCCAAGCGACGTTTCTGGCAGCTGAATTTGACCGGCAAACGGCACTCGCCAATGAAAATGTGAATGCGCGCAAAAGCCTGGAAAAGGCCAAGGCCGACAACGAAGCGATGAAGGCAAGGCTTGCCGGACAACGTGCAAAGTTGGAGATGTTGCACATTGACATGGACAAATTGGAGCGCGGCGAAATCGTGCGAGAGGTGAAACTCTTTTCACCCATCACAGGCTACGTGACGCAGATGAATGTGAACATCGGATCCTACGTGCAACCCACCGATGCCTTGTTCAAGATCGCGGATACGGGGCATCTCCATGCCGAATTGACGGTTTATGAACAGGATATTCCCAAGCTTGCCATCGGTCAGAAAGTTATCGTAAAAGTTGGGAATGAGACCAAGGACCGCATGGCGACGATTCACTTGTTGGGCCGTGAGGTCGGCGCTGATAGAAGCGTGAAGGTGCATGTGCACTTTGACGACGAAGACCAATTGCTGATTCCGGGAACCTTCCTGAAAGCGGAAATCGAAGTCATGAGTCAAAACGCAACCGCGCTGCCAACGGATGCCGTGGTGCAATTCGAAGGCGGGGACTATGTCTTTGTAGAATCGGGAAAAGCCTCGTTTGACTTTGTGAAAATCAGCAAAACCGGGGCAGACAGCGGCTTCGTTGAGGTCCAACTTCCCCAAAATATTGGTGCAGAAGCCAATATCGTCGTGAAAGGCGCTTATGGATTGCTGACCAAGCTGAAAAATACAGAGGAAGAATAAGCAACTCGCAAAGAATTCAAAGATGCCTTGCGGCAGGGAACGGTCCTGTTGCAAGGCGTTTTTTTTCCACATTCATCGATCCCACCCGTCAGGGAACGTGGACCTGCCGATTGGAAGCAACTACTGAATGCGCTGTAACAACTTTGAAATAAGGAATACAGATGCAAGAAAAACCACCATTTTCTTTCTAAAAAGTGCCTCTAATCCCATTTTAATTAGATACATGTGGATTCTTTCTTCTACCACACAAAGAAGTCCTGTTAAGAAATTACAAATAAATTCTGCATATTCGACCTTTGGTAGTATCTGATAGGTGGTGTTCAACAAAATTTGGATCGCGCATGAAGCTTGAATTACGCTATTTCTTTGCTTTTTTTCTGTTTTTGGCCGGATTGGCGACACAAGTTCAAGCCTCCCACTCCATGGGTGCCGACTTGACCTATGTACAAATCGGGCCAAATCAGTATCGTGTGCGGCTTTCATTTTACCGTGACTGCTCCGGAATCACACCTTCGTTTTCCTATTTCATCAACGCCAATTCCGTTTCCTGCGCACAAAGTGCATCGGTGACCCTCAATCAGGTTTCCTTTGTGGAGGTCTCTCCGCTGTGTGCCGCACAGTTGCCCAACAGTACCTGTAACGGCGGCACGCTTCCGGGGGTACAACAGTACATCTTCGAAGGCGACATCACATTACCTGCTGCTTGTAATGACTGGCGCTTCTCGATGTCGGAATGTTGCCGCAACTCGGGAATTACCACTTTGTCAAACCCTGGAAGTGAAAACCTGTACGTGGATGCAACCCTGAACAATCTGGTTGCAACGACCAACTCTTCCCCGCAATTCACCTCCTTGCCCGTTCCCTACATTTGCGCTGGCCAATCCTATATCTACAACCACGGCGCCATCGACCCTGACGGGGACTCCTTGGTGTTTTCGCTTATCAATGCCCAGGGTGCCTTTGGTGTGTCTGTGGTCTACGGCGGTGGATTTTCCGGACTTAATCCGATGACTTCCGTTCCAGCGGTGACGATCAATAGCGCCAACGGAAACGTAACAATGAACCCCACTGTTCCTCAAATTGCGGTGATTGCAGTACTTGTCCAGGAATACCGCAATGGTGTTTTGATCGGAACGACCACGCGTGACATTCAGGTCACAGTGCTGAGCTGCACCAACAATTCACCTTCGATCAACGCGATCACGGGTGTGGTCAATGCAACTCAAACCGGACCCTTCAGTATCCAAGTTTGTCCTGGGCAAACGTTGAGCTTCAACATCCCGGGTGCAGACGTCGACTTGGGTCAGACAATTACTTGGAGCTGGAACAACGGCATTCCGGGCGGTGTCTTTACCGCGCCTGCCGGTCCATCCCCACAAACCGGCACCTTTACCTGGACGCCAACCGGCGCTGACGTGGGTCTGAATTCGCTGGTGGTTCAATTGCAGGACAATGGTTGCCCAGTTTTGGGTTCGCAGACACGCGCGATCGACATTACGGTGTTGCAAGGCACGACGGCAGGTCCAGACCAAGTGTACTGTACTGGCGGCGGCCCCGTACCGCTCAACGTTATTGGCGGAACGACCTTTACTTGGAACATTCTTTCCGGGACCCCGGGAAGCCTCAGTTGCACCAATTGCGCCAATCCCAATGCAACCCCCTTGATTACCACCACCTACGAAGTGGTGAGCAACCTGCCCGGCCCCTGCAAAAACCGCGATACCGTGGTAGTGACACCTGCACCAACCTTTACTTTGGCTATGGGTCCACCTGTAACCATTTGTACGGGCGGCGCAACCAACCTTTCTGCAGTGCCTTCTCCTGCTGGCGTTTACACCTACCTTTGGTCTCCCAACACGGCATTGTCTTCGACGACGATCAGCAACCCATCCGCCAATCCAACGAGCAACATTACCTACAATGTCTCGGTGACATCAGCCGCGGGTTGCCGCATAACCGGTTCGCAGACAATCACCGTATCCAATCAGGTGCTCAGTGTTGCTCCGACGGCGAATCCAACTCAATCGTGCTCGGGTGCACCCGTAACACTGAATGCCAACGTTGGCTCTGGTAACTGCAATCAATATACGGTTGCCAATATCGCGCATTCCCCTACCATCATCGCCGGTACACCGGTCGTGCTCGGTGATGACCAAGTGAGTGGTGCGATTCCCCTTGGATTTACGTTTAATTTCTTCTGCGTCAACAAGACGGAGGCCTATATCAGTTCGAATGGCTTCATTACCTTTAATGCTGCAAGCGGATCGGGATGTTGCTCAGGCGACATCCTACCGACACTAAACCTAAGTGACTTTATTGCCGGAAGCTGGAACGACCTTTACCCGCCTGCGGGTGGCTCGATCAGCTATCAGACCACTGGATTTGCCCCCAATCGCGTTTTCATTGTTGATTTTACCAACATCAACCATTGCTGTTCTGCGGGACCGATCAACACCTTCCAAATCAAGTTGTTTGAAACTACGAATGTCATCGAGATTCATTCGACTTCGATCACGGATGATGGCAGCACGCATACCCAAGGCATACAAGATGCATTGGGCACGTCATTTGCCGTTCCAGGTCGTTCCGGATCCAACTGGACCGCTACCAACGATGCTTACCGCTTCACACCGGTGACGCCGTTGCCTGTAACGATCAACTGGCAGGCACCTTTGGGCAGCACCATTGCAACGGGCAATTCCACGATTGTAACGCCTGGAGCCCCTACCACATATTTTGCGGTAGCTTCGAATGGTGTTTGTAGTGCAACGGCTTCCGTTGTGGTGGATGTAGCAAACGTAAATGCAGGCATTGACCAAACGGTTTGCCCCTCTGGAAGCAATGCCTCCTTGAATGCAGTTTACTCCGGTCCGCCCGCACCTAGCAATTGCAACCTTTACACTGCCGCAGCGATCGGCTATGCCCCGACCGCCATTGCAGGTACACCTGTCGTGCTGGGCGACGACCAAGTGAGCGGAGCCATTCCGATCGGCTTTACCTTCAATTTCTTCTGTCAGCCCAAAACCGATCTTTACATCAGCTCGAACGGCTTCGTTACTTTCAACGGCGCAAGCGGTTCAGGATGCTGTTCAGGATCGACGCTACCAACAGGTACCATTACCGACTTTATCGCCGGCTCGTGGAATGACCTGTATCCACCTGCCGGAGGTAGCATCAGCTATCAGCTTACCGGCATTGCGCCTAACCGCGTTTTTGTAGTGGATTACACCAACATTAACCACTGCTGCTCTGCGGGTCCGATCAATACGTTTCAAATCAAGTTGTTCGAAACAAGCAACAATATCGAAGTCCATTCCACCACGATCACCGACGACGGCAGTACCCATACCATGGGTATCCAAGGCGCATCAGGCACAGCGGTGGCGGTTCCCGGACGCGACGGCAGCAATTGGACGGCGACCAACGATGCCTTCCGTTTCACCCCTCAGGTCGGGGCTGTCACATATTCTTGGTCACCTGCGACCTTCTTGACCTCCACGACCGTCAACAACCCCAACGCCAACGGCGTTACCGCTTCCACGACCTACACCGTGACCGTCAACAATGGGACTTGTACCATGACCGACCAAGTGACGGTATTTGTTTGCATCCTCGCTGTCGACCACGTCCAATTGGATGCTGAAAAAGACGGTCAGCGTGTAAAACTGCACTGGGACGCCATCAACGAGGAAAATCTCAGTCACTACGTCATCGAGCGTAGCGGTGATGCCGCGACTTGGACAGAGATTGGAACGGCACAGGCTATCGGGCTTCAAGGCGCGACACAGTCCTATGATCGCTTTGACGAAGCACCGCTCGGCGGCGTGAACCATTACCGCCTGCGCCTGATCGACATCGATGGACAAGTGAGCTTCTCCAACGAGGATGAAGTGCTCTTCACAGGAAATGAGTGGGTCAATGTGTCACCCAACCCGGGATACAACGTTTTCAACTTCGAAGTCGGCAAAATACTGGATGGAGATTTGGAAATCGAAATCTACACGACCGAAGGTAAATTGATCAAATCCGTATTCGAAGCTGACAGCCCGTCGGGTGTACGTCTGCTGCCTGTGGACTTGGGCAACCTTCCCGGAGGCGTGTACCTGTACCGCGTGCGGACAGGTAGCCAAAACCTCAATGGCCGACTGGTCAAAATGGACTGAGGTCACCAGAATTCGAATTTGAAACATCAGGTTTATACAAGGGGCAGAAGTTTTTCTGCCCCTTGTCATTGGCGGCTGCGTTTGGAAACTTCTTTTTTGTATTTTGCCTCCATAGCGTACATCAATGGATAGATTTATTGGTTTGATCGGAATTGTGGTGATCCTCGGGATTGCCTTTCTTGCGTCCAACAACCGCCGCAAAATCAACATCAGGTTGGTGCTCAGTGGAATTGGGCTTCAGGTCTTGCTCGCCATTCTCATTTTGAAAGTGGAACCGGTGAAACAGGGCTTTCAGTTCATGGGACAAGGCATGCAGCAGATTGAGCATTTTGCCAAGGAAGGTGCAAATTTTGTTTATGGCGGAATTGCAGGCAGCCAAGGCGGTATGCCGCGCGGTGACGCCGCCGACAATACCTTGTCGTTGAAAATTCTTGCCGAAAATGGCATTCCCAAACAGCAGGCCGAAGCAAGTTTGAAGACCATTCAAACCCAACTTGATGGCCTCAAAAAGGTAACCGATTCTACAGTGCTTGCCGGCAAAGGGGTCAATGTTGTGGTTGCTTCCGACACTTTGAAGCCGTTTGGTGACCGCCTTTCGGCCATGGGTGCGATCGTGCCGGATTCGGCGACGATGGCGGCGATTTTTGGTGCGACGAATATGCCTTCGGCGGCGATTTTGATCGCCAACCAAGATCGGTATGTCGAGCCGGTGGCTGATTTCCGCGCACCGACATCCTTTGTATTTGCCTTCAACATCACCGCGACGATCATTTTGGTTTGCGCCTTGGTGGCGATCATGTACCACTTGAAGGTGATGCAATTCTTGGTGAGCATCGTCGCCAAGGCGATGAATTTCATCATGCGCGTGAGCGGCGCGGAAGCCTTGAGCAATGTTGCTTCGGCATTCGTAGGCCAAATCGAGGCGCAGGTGATGATCCAACCTTATCTCAAAGGCATGACCAAATCCGAGTTGTTGGCGTCGATGACCGGAAGTTTGGCCTGCATCGCGGGCGGAATCCTGATCGTGTACGTGAGCTTTGGTGCCAAAGCTGAATACCTGCTCACAGCAAGCATGATGGCAGCCCCGGGCGCCTTGGTCATTTCGAAGATCATTTTCCCCGAAACTGAAGAAAGCGAGACGATGGGCAATGTCAAACTCGAAGTGAAGTCGCCTTATACGAACCTCATCGACGCAATCGCCCACGGTGCCACCGACGGCTTCAAGATTTCGATGAACGTCTTGGCTTTGTTGCTGGCATTCATCGCCTTGGTTGCCATGATCAACGCCATTTTGGGCCTCATCCCACACGATTGGGCAGGCCAAGCAATCACAATGGACTGGATCTTTGGCAAGCTGTTTTACCCCGTTGCGTGGTGCATGGGAATTCCAGCAGAGGACGTCAACAATGCCGCAACCTTGTTTGGGCAGAAATTGACGATCAACGAGTTCATTGCTTTCAAAAACATGACCGGTGATGTGATCCCCATCGTGACGCCCAAGGGCGAGATGATCACAAGCATCGCGATTTGTGGCTTCGCGAACTTCAGCAGCGTCGGCATGCAAATCGGCGGCATCGGCGCCTTGGCGCCCGAGCGTCGCGCAGACTTGGCCCGTTTGGGCCTCAAAGCATTGCTCGGCGGAACTTTGGCTTCGTATTTGTCGGCGACAATTGCGGGAATTTTGTTCTGAGTTGGATTCGCGGGAAAGTTCAAAAACGACGGGGCTTGGGTCCCGTCGTTTTTTTGTTTTGGCGATTCGCAAGTCCTCATCCATTCAGCGTCCAGTCCCTCAAAGCCCAAATTGCTTCTCAACATTTGAATCTTCTTTCCACTTGCTGCTTCGTTCATCCTCGAAGGGAGTTTTCGTCCCTGCACGCCTAGATCATTCCGCGTAGTGACTTGGTGGCAATAATCAGTGCGTGTGTGAGCATATAATTCGACCAATCGACGCAAACCATCATCGCATCATCCACTACAAACAAAATTGCGTCCATTCGTAAACCAATTCCTGCCATTCGTTTTGCCAATCCCCTTCAAACGCTCGGGAAGGCCATTCTTGCGTTTTTCCGCTGATTTGGAAATTTGGAGAACGGCTTCAACTCCCCTAAACTTGGCGATCGTTTAACTACATTTTGACATGAACGGCATCATTTTCCTTCAAATTATTTTCCAAGATTCAAAAGTTCTGGAAAAACAAACAACCCTGGTTCCGATTGGTCCAGATGGAAAAATCACCAAGGACAAATTCGAAGTCTCCAATGAAGGCTACGCCACGATTGTTGTGGATAGCGAACTCAATAAATTTCCAGCCACTTGGGAGGTTCGGCAGGGCACCAAACGATTGGCCACCCTTTTAATTCCTAACCAAGATACGTTCAAGAAGGTATGGATGGAGCCCAATTCGTCGATGGATCTAGCCAAAATACTTGTATTCAATATTGATGACAAGGGCGTGATCAACCTGACAATTGGAAAACCCAAGCCCCAAGAAGTGAAGCCGGTAAATTATGTACTCCCTATGGTCACAGAAAAATGGATGAAAGGAAAGGCTGTGGACAAGTCCGGTCAAGCCTTGAAAAACACGACGTTCATTGTTTATGTCCAAAAAAAGGCGGAGACACAACATAAGGACATGAAATTCATGCCTTTGTTGAGCGGTACAACCGACCCCATGGGAACCTTTCATGTCAAGGTTTCCACCGCGCTGTTTGAATCTGCCTACGCCACCTTGGGCAATGCGACTACCTCGCAGATTCCGATCATTCTTGAAGATGGAAAACTTCCCGGTTTTGCATTGTTGGTCGTGGAGGATGTCAGCGCAGTGAAAGATGTGGATCCCGAGGACGATTGTGCCTGTCATGCCGTTCCACCTGCCCGCTTGCCTGAAATGGAAGATTTGCTGAGCCAAGACAGCAATTATCAGCAAGATATCGGCGGATCCTGTGTGAATTTCACCACCCCCAACCGCGCCTTGGAGGAATTTTCCTACAACATGGTGGTGCGCCTCACCGATCCCGAGGTCATGAACGCGCCGGGCTATTTGGACAACCTTAATATCCGCATCAAGGAGCTTGAAACAACGCTTGCCAATGCCCTGAAGGAGCAGTCAAAAGGATATGACAGCAAAGCCCTCGTCGGAGATCAAAACGCCAAGGCACCCTCTCCCCTCTTGAGCGAATTGTACCTTTGGAAAGCAGAATTGGAGGCCATCACCAATGAAGCCTATCCCAATTCGGGATTCAAGGAGAGTGTCAAAGGCCGCTCCACAAGCATTGCATTCAACTTGCGTTTTGTAACGAAACCTTCGTCGATCACACCACAATTCACCGAATTGTCCACTGCAGGCGATGTCTACCTCAAAATGCACTTTTCCACCCGCGCAAGCGCGTTGGCCAAGTTGACAAGCATCATTGAGGCACAGATTTCGCTTGATAACAAAGCGGATAAAATGGGCGGAGGGCAATCTTCAGGCGCAAATACAATCACGCCTGACTATGACCGGTTGAGTTTAAACACCGATTGGATGCAGATGGAACTGACGCGTTTGAAAGCGGAACAAAAAGCCGCAACCGAACGCAACAACATTTCCACCATGCGCAAAAAGCTGTCGGTCCAGAATCAGATTCAGTGGGACGCGCCCATGCCTTTGGTTCAGCCGGCAAGTATCGCCCATGGCCACCTGCTGACCTTCAGGCAGGTATGGCGCGCAGACGGCTACAGCATGGGCGATTTGCTCTATTCATTGCCGCTCGCCCCGGGCCAACAAAAGCAAATCGTCATTCACGATTGGGACCGGCGCGAAACCGCTTCCAGGTCGGAAACGCAAAGCCAGTTGGATTCGATATCCAACTCACTCACGCAAGACCGCGATATCAATGAAATTGTGAAAGCATCTCTGCACGAGGATATTGAGGGGCATAGCAAAGCAAAAACATCGGGCATCGGCGGAGGAATGGGGGTAGGAACAAGTGCGGGTGCGGAAGTGCCCATTGGGGGCGTTCCCGTGAATCTGAAAGTCGGATTCAGCGGTGGATTTTCGGCAAGCAAAGGAAAATCAGAATCGTGGGCCGACCAGAAATCTTCGCGCGACATGTCTGCCAATACCATGCAGAAAATTCGCGAAAAGACGATGCAAAATGCATCCTCGTTGCGTTCCAACCGCTCCACGGTCATCACGACGATGTCGCAAAGCGAAAGCACCAATGTCACCACGGAAAGCATCGCCAACTACAACCATTGCCACGCCATTACAATTCAATATTTTGAGGTGTTGCGCCACTTGGCGGTGCACAATGAATTGGCGGATGCACAGGAATGCTTGTTTATTCCGCTTTCCATTTCGCTATTTGATGATGCGAAGGTTTGCCGCTGGAATGATCTTTTGAGGCCTGCTTTGCGTGCTCCCGGCAGTAAATACGACCGGCTTGTCAAAGGATTCAGTGCCATTCGCAGGTATTATGACATTCAAGCGCTTGGCAAATCTCCTGAAGACGTTTACTACAATGTGCCCGCAGGTCGCTATTGCGATGAAAAAATCACAGACTTGAGCGGAAGTTTGCGCCTCAAAATCCACTTTGCATGTCCAAAAAAGGTATTGCAAAATCTGGATGTTTCACAGGCGGAGATCATCTCTAAATTGAATCCCGTAGATGGCCTTTTCCAGCGCGCCATGGGCAACAACGGATTCCAAGCGATCAACCAATTCCTTGTAGATCAAGATGCTGACCGCCAAGCCTGGACAGAACAACTGGGTTTCATCCGCGAAATCGAAGACATCCGCTACAAGGTCAACCGCGTCAGCGATGAGCAGCGCGAGGCCATCTTCCAAGCCGAAATGACGCGCGTGAATGCCGTGGCACAATTTGCAAAACACTTGCAGATATCCTTGGCGAGTCCGACCCAAACACCGATCAGAGTACGCATTGCACTTACGCGGTCAGGTGATGCAAAACGTGCAAAGATGAACGGAGAAGCCACTAGTTATGATTTCTCTTTTCGTAGCGCAAGCAACCACATGATGCTGGAACGTGATCAGATTCAAGCCTTGACCGTGAGTTCCTCGTGGATGTACAGCTTGCCTGATGGCAGCAACTTGTTGCTCGACCATGTCGCTGCGCAATATGAAAACAAGTTCATTTCCGCCAAACTTTGCAATGCCTACCCAGCGGATGACTTGATTGCGGGCGGCAGCACGATCCAAACGCCAATGAGCGAATCCGAAATGGTTTCGCCCCGCGCAGAGGACTTGCAACTCCGCCACGAATTGCTGGACCACCTCAACTGTAATCTGGAGTATTATCACAAGGCCATTTGGGGTCAAATGGACGAGGATCGCCGCTTGATGCTTTTGGAAGGCTTCGAAATTGAGGTGCCGCCCCGTGAAAATCCTGCCTACGTGTCAGGTGGTACCGAGCCACAATTCCTGTTCGGCAACCAAACGGAAGTGCGCAGTGTCGCCTCCCTCGTGGAAAATCGATTGATCGGCATTGCGGGCAATTCCTTGATCATGCCGGTTGCCAAGGGGTTCAACCTCAATCCGATCTTCCGCTATGCCGACGACGAAGTAGAAATTGAAGGCCGGAAAATTTCCAAGCTGATGTCGTATTATATGCCGGAAAAAGGCTTCAAAGAGACCCCATTCCGCATCAGCATTCCGACGAAGGGAGTATTTGCCGAAGCCGTCATGGGTGCTTGCAATTCCTGCGAAAAAATCGACAATACAAGGTATTGGAAATGGGACGAACATCCGATTCCGAATACGCCGACAGCGATTGATTCCGTGAGTGCAGATTCACGTCGTGCTGAACCCAGCCTGCTCAATCCCTCGGCAATGAGCAATGCGCTGATCAGTCAACAAAACGGCCGCGAATATGCGCTTCCTACGGCGTTGAATGCAGCCATGGAATTCCTCAAAGCCAATTCCTTCACCAATATTACGGGATTGGAAGGCAATCAACTCGGAGCTTTGGAGGCGATGAAAGCCAATGCTGAGGCAGCAAAAGAATACGCCAAAATCGCTGCCGATCTCGCAAAATCTGCTGAGATTCCCAAAAATGCTGACGCGGTCGTCGAATCCATCAAAAAGGGAGTCACAGACCCCAAAAAACAACAGGAACTGATCGAGCGGTACTTTGAAGACAAAGTCGGCGGCAACAAAGGAAAAGGCAAAATTACCGGAGGCGAAACCGATGAGGATGAAGCCGAAGTCACAGAATCGGGCATCAAGCAGGCAACGCAAGGTTTGCTCGACGGTGTCCGCAACGCTGCCAAAGGCAAAGCCAAGATCGAGCTTCCCGACGGGACCAAGATCGAGACCGAGCATGAGGGGGTTGGGGCGCCTGGGGAACCTGTGGTAAACGAGGAATGGGTCCAGCTTGAAGAAGAAGCCGTTTACCATATGCCAATTGTTTCCTACTCGGATCGGGAAGAGGGTGTATTGAAAACACAAATCCTAGATGCCAACAATCCTATTGTGTAGTATTACTGTAAAGCAAAAAATATAAAAATATGTCCCCACTAGACGATCGTGAACGTAAAAGGTTAATCGATAAAATAAAAACCCTTCAAGCCAATTATGCCATGTTACAATACAACCTAGCAGTTGGTTTGGTCAAAGATCAAATCAAGGAACGCACGGAAAAGCTTGAGGAACAGGCAAAGACTCAGCGTGAGTTCATCGTAGATTTGGTTGTCTGTTTTATTCCGCTCCCCAAGGTTGTAAAAACCGCTATCGCATCCGAAGCTGTTGTTGACAATATTCGATCAGCGGGTCAAGAACTGATCAAGCATGTCACCAAAGAGTACGTTTTGTCTGATGATGAAAATAAAAAACTTGAGGACTTATCAAACTATGCCTCTGTTATGGCACTTCTTTTCAATGAGAAGATGTTTCGTCTCTATGATTTCCTTGACTTAAATGCCTTGAACCGAAAAACACTTCCAGATGAGCTTGTTTCTGCAGTACATGAAAAATTTCTTCCAGCAAATTGGAATGAAGCAGGGCTTGCGAAAAACATTCAAAAACATTTGGATGTAATGGTGAAGTATTCTGAGGATTACGGGAGAGACTTGGCTGATAGAGATGCCATCATTGATCGTAGCTATGATACGCGGCAGGACAAGATGATTGTACTGAAGCCGATTCTCAATTTTCTTCCAAACGGAGAGATTGCTTATATGCCGGTTTATTGCTTTAGACATCTTCAGAGATATTATCAATCAGGAAAAGTTGTTGCAGGGGATTTTCTTGTTTACTACAATTTGATTCCATTTTGTTTCTTGGATCTAGCAGTGCAGAGTTCTAAAAAGCGCCAGTGCCTAGTTATTGGCGACAAAGCAATAGATTTTAGAAGCAATACATTTTACGAAGACCTCTATGGCCTGTTGGAAGGAACGAAATATAGGTCTGATAAATTTTTGCGCAATCACTTCAAAAAGAGCCTTTTCAGGGAGGTCCATTCCACTTTCTGGGGGCTGCCGTTTACAAATTATGAGCAAATTAAATTTGAGGATCTACCGAATTTCACGATTGAAAATTTAAGTGAGTATTGACTACGAATTGATGCGATACTGAGTGTGTTCATAGTCCCACTTTGTGTCTGGTAGGCCAAACCATTTTCCCATAGTGGGTTGCGATTTACTTGGGGCCTTGATCTTAAGAGGTTCGGAAAGCGGTTTTGTGGCCAATTGCAGCAATTGCGGTATGGTGACAAGCTGGAGTCCTTGGAGCATGCAATGTTTTGTAGGTAGCTTATAATACTTGTCTGCTAATGCAGTGACAATATTTCCTGCCCTAAATGTTCCGATCTGTTGAACTCCCACAAATATATAAACAAAAGTAATCCACTCGTTTTGTGTGTGGGATAAATCCACTCACTTACGCGCGGCCTTCCTTTGAACTGCCTGCCGATCTTGGGCGGGGAGGGGTTTCTGCGCGGTTTTCCTTTGCTTGGGTTCGTTGGGGTCCATGAAAGGATCGGCCGCCTCAGCTGCATCGTCTTCCGCGTGGGCTGATTTCCAGAGCAGAAAGCCAATCGGGAGGAACAGCCAAATGGCGGTGCTACCCACACAATGTGAAAAAGAACCAAGAAAAACTGCGCAACCTTATTCTTGCAACAACCACGCTTGGGTCAAATTTTTCATTCGGATTTCAACTTGCCTTTTTCTTTCTTTTTGAAGTAGCCTTTGAGGAGGAAATTGTGCTGCACGGCAAGCAAGTCTTCGTCCAATTTCAACGAACTGCTCTCCAAATTTTTCAGTGTTTCCTTCAAATGCTTGCCTGCTGCTTCATCGTGCAACAATACGCCCATCGTCGTGTTGGGATTGTTAGTTGTTGCTTTCAAATCAGCAACCAATACGGCTGCGGTATCCGCGATTTGCTGGATTTGCAAGACCGATTTTTTGAGGGAATGGAAGACAACGGTATCCGTCGTCAATTCATTGGCGAGCGTTCCCTTTTTGTTCAATCCCTCTGTGAAGGTTGAAAGCGAACCGATCATTTGATCGGCCTTTCCTGCAGCACTTTTCAGTGCTATGGTGGCCGCGTCGAGCTGAAGGTAGATGTCTTCATCATTCAGCAATTTGCCAACGGTTCCTTCGCCATCTGCAAGTTTCTTGCTGATGCTTTTGAAATCATTGGTGATCTCGAGAATGTTTGTATTGTTGGCCTGCAAAGTGTTGATCATGTCTTCGGTGGTAAATGTCTTTTCGACGCCCAGCGTATCACCTTCGGCAATCTCAGGCAACAATGCAGTTCCCCCATAAATCACGAGAATTTTGTTTCCAATGAGGCCGTCTGTGCTGATTTTAACAAGCGCATCTTTCCGGATATATTGCGTCACACTTTCGTCGATGTTCATTTCCACGAGAACTTTCTTTTGGGAGAAAAATTCGACTTTGCCTACCACGCCAATCTTTACACCGGAAAACCATATATTATTTCCCTTTTGCAACCCACTTACCTCATCAAAAAGGACCATTACGTTGATCTTCGTTTTGAAAGTTTCGTGCAGATTGCCGATGGCGAGAATGCCCACGATGAGAAATCCCAATCCGAAAAAGACAAAGATGCCGACAATGACTGCGCGTTTATTGGATGAATCACTCATGCCTTATTGGATAAAATTGTAATTGTAAAAACTTTTGACCTGTTCGTCTTGTGTGTCAAAGACTTCTTCAAATGTGCCAATCCCGGAAAACTTTCCATCGAGAAGCATCGCGACACGATCGCCGGTTTCTTTGGCACAGGTCAGGTCGTGTGTGATAATGATCGAACTCGTATTGTAACGTTCCTGCACGTCGTTGATGAGGTTGTTAATTTCACTGCAGGTGATCGGATCCAATCCGGCGGTCGGTTCATCGTAAAGCATGATCTCCGGTTTAAGGATCAAGGTACGCGCAATGCCGATTCTTTTCCGTTGTCCGCCAGAAAGGTCGGCAGGCATTTGGCTCATTTTGTCCTTCAAGCCCACCGCCTCCAACACCTCTTCCACTGCCATGGCGACTTCCTTTTTGCTCAGGTTTTTCTTGTTCATGATCAACGGAAACTCAAGATTTTGCCGGATGTTCATGCTGTCGTAAAGCGCACTGTTTTGAAATGAAAATCCAATTCGCAGCCGCAAAGCATTCAGGTCTTTCTCCTTGAGCTGATCCACCCGTTGACCTAATACGACGACTTCGCCGCTATCGGGCTTCAGCAAGCCTACCAAAATCTTGATCAAAACAGACTTACCCGAGCCTGATTTTCCGAGGACTGCGACATTCTCCCCTTTGTAAATATTGAGTGTAACGCCTTTTAATACGTCCAATTCTCCGAATGATTTGTACACATCCTTGAGGGCAATTACCGAGACTTCGCGGTCGATGGTATGAAGAGCGACTTGGGTTTCCATGTTTCAGTAGTAACGTATCCAATTGGAAACCTGCACAATAAGGATCTCCTCAATAAAAATCAGGAACATGGCCATGACCACCGCTTGATTGGCAGCCTTGCCAACACCCCGCGTTCCTTGCGTTGCATAAAAGCCTTTGTAGCAACCAACCATGCCGATGGTAAACCCAAAAACGACCGCTTTGACGACGGAGGTAAAAAGATCCAGAAATTGCAGGCTGGAGAATGAACTTTTAAAGAAGGCAATAAAACTGGTCGATTCTTCCGAATGAACATTGACATACGAACCCAGCAAACCAACCGTAATGCAATAAAATGAAAGCACCGGAATCGTAATCATGGTCGCCGTGACCCTTGTGACCACCAAGTACTTGAAAGGATTGATGGCCGACACTTCCATGGCGTCAATCTGCTCGGTGACTTTCATGGAGCCAAGTTCGGCGCCGATACTCGAACCCGCCTTTCCGGCACAAATCAAAGCCGTCACGAGTGATCCCAACGCTTTCACAATTGCAACGCCCATCATCGAAGGCAACCATGAAGCAGCACCAAAGTCTTCCAACGATGGACGCGATTGTTTGGTAAACACGATTCCGATGATGAATCCGGTGAGCGTGATCAGCGTCAATGACTTTAACCCGATTTCAAAACATTGATGGATGATTTCCTTGAAGTGAAAAGGTGGTTGGAGGGCTTGTTTGAAAAACTGAAGTACAAACCGGTAGGCCTTGGCAAAACCTGCAAAGAGTTCGTCAAATCCTTTGGAAATCACATATTTTCTGGCAGGCGTCTTAACTCCGGAATTCATTTTTCAGCTGAGAGGTGATCAAAACCTGATCGCTGCAAATTTGGAAATACCTTGCTGGGAAAAACTTACACAGCTTTGGAAATTGGTTACATCAATCACTTGTGGGGGTTGATGGAATTGAGATGATGGATCGCCGACACGACCACTGTTTTATCCGGGGGAATTCGGCGGCAAGCCTTCCTTGCACATCTTTTCTAAGTAGTGTTTGGTTCGTTGAAGGGAGAGCAAAAAATCATTGAAATCAACGATACCCAAAGCAAAAACCGCGCTGTCTCTTCGAATTGTGAAAACTAGAGTTACCCCATTTGATGACAATCCCCAGCGACGCGATGGGCTCTCGATGCTCATCAACTCCATGGGATTGATGGAATGCGTCGGTAGTTTCAACGATTGCCGTGACGTGATTGCCAATGTCGAGGCGACCAAGCCCGACGTCGTACGCATGGACATCGACATGCCCTTTGTGAATGGCATTGAAGGTGTGCGGTTGATCCGTACCAAGTTTCCGGACTTGAAGGTGCTGATGCAAACCGTCGGTGGGGCGGTTTCCGTGGCGATCAAGGAGGGTTTGGTCGATCAAAAATAACCCTTCGAATGGGATCCGGCTGTCGCTTCCTTCCTGAAATGCGGAAATGTGCCAAGTTTCGTTACCTTTCGGAATCAAAGGATCGGGAGTCTTGGCAACCGCAGTGAAATTCAGGAGCTTGCTATTTTGGGCCGTTTGGGGTCTATTATCGGGAATGGGGGCAAATTTGCTGCATGCCCAGCAGCCTGCGTATTTCATTCTTGGCGAGGATGAATTCAAGGGATTGCAAATCTATGACGTGATCCAGGACCAGCAAGACAACTATCTCATCTCCACCAACGAAGGCATTTACTACTATGACTACCAACACTTTGCCAGGATTGGATGCAGTGAAGCCAAAAGCAATTCCGTTTTCAATTTTGTAGCGGATGCCGACGGAAACGTCTATTGCTGCAACCTCAACCACCAAATTTTCAGCATTCGGAATGGCGCCTGTGCGTTGCTTTATGAACTCCAAGACGACGAGGTTAGTTCCGATATCAGCTTGGCGATTGGCCCGGATAACAACCTGATTGCGGCAGCAAAAAAGGTGATTGTAATCGATTCCGAGGGAAAAGCCCTCCGCAGATTTGGCTATCCTGCCAGTCATTGCGGACAGCCTTTCACCTTGAAAAACCGCTTCGTGATCTACCATCTACCTGGCAGAGACTCCGTTATCATTGTGAATCCGAATGGATTTACGACCCAACAGGTCATCGGTTTGGACCCATCCATGGAGAAGCTTGGACTGCTTTCCTTCTTCAGAATCGGAGGGAACAGCTATGCTCTCGATTTGTCCTCCAAAGGTTTGTATGCCTTTGATGAGCGGCTATTTTCCTTGCGGGTTCTTCCGCACAATCCCGCATTTGAGCGAAGCAAATCATTGAGGTTTTATGGGGTAGGTGACGCGACTTGGGTTGCTGGAACTTTGCCCGGAGCCTTTCACTTCAACCAAGCATTGGAATCAGCCCAATTTCCATTGTACTACGAAAAGTACTTTATATCAGATATTTTCCGTGATCGCGAAGGGAATACGCTCTTGAGCACCTTTGACAATGGCATCCTCGTTGTGCCCGACATGACGATTCCCGATGTGATTGCCTCTTTTCGGGATGACCCTGTGACTGCTCTTCATGTGGACCCTGCAACAGGCATCCTCTATCTCGGCTCTTCCAAAGGCGTGCTGATGCGCTATGACGACCATCAACTGACGATCCTGAAATCCAACGGGATGCGTGCTATCGAATGCATGATTGGCAAGGAAGGCTTCCCTTATGTCCTCTATGATGATGGCGCAATCAGAGCCTTGGACAAGCGCACGGGGCAATCGATCGACCTCACTACCGCTGCGCTCAAGGATGCTGCGATTGTCCATCCCAAATTGAGTTATCTTGGGACCAACATGGGTTTGCTCAGATGCACTTGGTCAGAAGACGGATTGCCAGAAGTTACTCCCCTTGAGGGATTTCGGTTTCGCACGCATTTGGTTGAACTTCAAGCGCCTGAAGGTGGCTTAATCGCTTCGACCTCCCATGGACTTTTTGCGATTGATTCGAACGAAATTGGAAAAAAAATCCTGTTGGACGGCGAAGATATCTTTCCAACTGCCATGGCGAATTTCCAAGGGCAGGTCTTGGCCGCAACCCAAAATGATGGTATCCTGATTTTGAAAAACGGCCAAGTCGTTGGGCGCATTTCCCCCAAAAATGATCGTTTGGAGATCCTGCGAAAGCTTTTTCCGTTTCAAAATACCATCCTCGCAAAATCGTCCCATGCCGTTTACCAATTCTCAAAAAACGGGGAAGTCAAAAAAAACATCAGCAAAGTCTATGGTTTCCCGGAGTCACGCGTGTTTGATTTTGACTTGCAAGGCGATCGGATTTGGGTAAGCCATGCCGGAGGTGTGCAGGCCGTCGAACTATCGACCACCGTATCCAATCAGTCCATGCCTGAATTGCAGCTTGCGCGCATCGACGTCAATGGAAGTCCTGTCACTACGGAATTTGGCACCGAATTCGGAAGTGACCAACGGAAATTTCAGTTTTCCCTCGCATTGCCAAGCCTTCGGTACAGACAAAGCGTGCGGCTTCATTACCAATTACAAGGCTACGATGCCGGATGGAATGTCAAAGCAAACGATGGCAGCGCTATTGTGTACAATGCGCTCGCGCCCGGCAATTATACTTTTTTGGCAAAGGCTGAAAACCAAGGACGATTTGGCAAAAACGTTGCCTTTTCCTTCACCATTGCATCGCCTTTCTACACGCGATTTTGGTTTATGAGCATTTGCGCATTGGCCTTCGTGGGACTGGTCATTTTGGTTTTCCGGAGACAATTGGCCTTGCAGCGTAAAAAAGCACAACAAATCAACGAACTCAACGCCTCCAAACTGACCGCGATTCAGTCGCAGATGAATCCGCACTTTATCTTCAATGCGCTCAATTCCATTCAGGATCTGGTTTTGAAAGGGGATGTGGAAAATTCCTATTCCTACATTACGACATTCTCAAATCTTGTGCGCAGCACGCTCAACTATTCGGAGAAGGATTTTATTGATTTTGAGCAGGAGATTAAACTGCTCAATCTCTACCTGAGTCTCGAACAACTGCGCTTCAAAAAGAAACTTGTCTATTCCATTGATACCGATGACATTGACGATATCCAGCTACCGCCTTTGCTGATTCAGCCGTTTGTGGAAAATGCCTTGGTTCATGGCCTTTTACACAAAGAAGGAGAAAAACGGTTGACGATAAAGTTTGAACTGCGTGAGGCATTGATCTGCATTGTGGAGGACAATGGCATCGGCCGGGAGCGCTCCAAAGCGATCAAGGAGCGGCAAAGGTCAGAGCATGAATCCTTTTCGGGTAAGGCAATTCGCAAACGGTTTGACATCTTGAGCGATGTTTTTCAGGGCGAATTTGGCTATCATTACGAGGATCTGATGGAAAATGGGCAAGCATCCGGGACAAGAATCACGCTGACGATCCCTGTAAAACGGAACTTTTAGGCCGTTCCTGAAGAAAATCCGCTCTTGGTGAATTTCAATGCGAGGTACGTCGGGGGAAATCCTAGATTTGGCACCGATGCAAAAGATAAGAGCAATACTGGTCGATGACGAAGAAAGCGCAAGAGATGTGCTGGAGAATCTGTTGTTGCGATTTTGCCCTGAAGTCGAACTGGTTGCAAAATGTGAAAATGTCTTGGAAGCAGTCGAAGTCATCAAGGAACTCAAGCCCGAATTGGTTTTCCTGGACATCGAAATGCCCAACTATGCTGGATACGAGATCGTCAAATTCTTTCAAGAAATCGAATTTGAGATCATCTTCGTCACCGCTTACGATCAATATGCCATTCGGGCATTTGAATTGGCAGCAATCGATTATTTGTTGAAGCCGATCGACATTGAGCGACTCAAATCGGCCGTCGGCAGGGCAAAACAGCAATCAGACATGAAGCAACAGGCCGAGCGCCTGCGGCTGTTGAGTTCGACCCTCGAGACCAACCAAGTCAAGAGTATGCTCGTGAATGACAAAGGCTACCAACAGGTGGTTCCATTCGAAAGCATCATTGCGATTGAAGCGCAGGAATCGTATTGCATCCTCTACACGCTCGAGAAAAAACATATCGTCAGCAAAAATTTGAAGCATTTCGAGACTTTGTTGGAGAGTGTTCCGCAGTTCATTCGCGTACACAAATCCTGGATCATCAACCGTTCCCACCTCGTGCATTATTCCCGGACCGACCTGTCGATTGAACTTACCGGCGGAATCGTTGCCAAACTCTCGAAATACAAAAAGGCCGATTTCGAAACCGCCATCACGGGGTAAGACGCGCCATCCATGAAGAATTTTGGCTTTTGGTGAAAGCATCCATTCAATTCCCATTGTTGGTGGCTGCGTTCAGGCAGATTGCCTCCCAACGATTTTTCGCAGCTCTTGCCCCATTGCCCGCCATCACCGTACTTTGCCGCCATGCGCATTGTATTCATGGGTACGCCCGATTTTGCGATTCCCTCCTTGAGGATTTTGGTCGACAACGGATTTGACGTCGTGGCCGTTGTGACGGCGCCCGACCGCCCGAGTGGGCGCGGCCAACAGCTCACACCTTCGCCGATCAAGGAATTTGCCGTTTCCAGAGGCCTTTTGGTCTTGCAGCCGGAAAAATTGCGTGATCCCGAATTTCTGGCCGCCTTGGCAGCCACCCAACCCGAGCTTGCTGTCGTCGTCGCTTTTCGCATGCTGCCGGAAGTCGTCTGGAAACTCCCCAAAAAGGGCACGCTGAACCTCCATGCAGCCTTGTTGCCCGATTACCGCGGTGCAGCCCCGCTCAATTGGGCCGTGATCAATGGCGAAACCAAAACCGGCGCAACGACCTTCTTCATTGACCAACAGATCGATACGGGCGATATCCTGCTCAAAACAGAAGTCACCATTCCCCATGAATGGACCGCAGGCGATCTCCACGATGCGATGATGGAACAAGGCGCTGAATTGGTGTTGCGTACCGTCAAAGCCATTGAGGCTGGAACGGTGTCGCCACAACCGCAGGACGAATTGGCGTTTTTGCATCCTGCCCCCAAGATCTTCAAGGAGGACTGCCGCATCGATTGGTCCAAAAATGCAGCCGCGCTGTACAATTTCGTGCGTGGACTCAGCCCCTACCCGACCGCGTGGACGACGCTGAATGGCAAAGTCCTCAAGATTTTCAAAGTCACCGAAGGTGACGAGACATTCGAAGGAAAGCCGGGAACGCTGAAATTGACGGGGAAAAACGAATTGTGGGTCCGATGCGGCGAAGGCTGCTTGCGCATCGACAATCTGCAATTGGAAGGCAAAAAACGGATGGATACCGCCGCATTTTTGTTGGGACACCGGGAGGAACTTGGCCATGTGGAATAACGGAAAAGCAAGTTTCAGGAGTCAGCATTATCCCAGAAGCACCAACACGCTGTTGGTCACGCAGGAATATGCCGGCAGGTACTATTTCGTCTTGCTGTTTATCGTGATGATCGGAGCGGTGATTCGATCCTACAACAACAAGGAGATGATCCTTTTCTCGATCATTGCCCTGATATTGAGCGTTCTACTTGGAAATTTATTCGGGCAGGTGAAAATGCGCCGCAGCATTGCCGAAATCTTCTTTGTGAACGATGGCTTCTCCATCATTTCCGTTCACGATATTCTTCATAAAAGCCCCAAAAGAAGCTTTCCACTGAAATTTGCGAATCCGACCCGAACGGAGAATGCGATTCAATTCCATTTTGAAGACCAGATTTTGCAACTCAAACGTGAGGATTGGGGCGACGAATTTGACCTGATCTGGAATTGGTTCAACACCGATGTCATGCAATTTGACAGTTATCGGGAGCCTTTTGCCCCGTCAGCAGAGGAAGACGCGGAGGCGTCAGATGAGGATTGAATCTTCGCCGGATTATGACTTTTCGTAGAAAACTGCTACTTTCAACCTTCGAATTCAAGAACGGCATTGGGGCAAATTTCAGCCCGAAAGCATGAGAATGGACACAAAATGAAAAAGACAATCGTTACCCTTTTGGCAATCTTTTGGGCTGTTTGGGCCATCGGGCAAGGTGTGACTCCGCCTGCAGCTGCACTCAGCCATATTTCCATGACCTTCAATGATCCGGAAGAGGTACGTTGGGACCACGAAGGTGGCCGTTATGAGGCGATGTGGAAGGAAAATGGACGCTGGATGGGTTCCGTTTATGCAGAAGACGGCACACATTTAACCTCAAGCCGCGAAATTTTTGAATCCGAATTGCCTGAGGCCATGTTGTCCAAAATGAACGCATCCTATCCTGGTGCGCCATTTTTGGATGGCCGTAAACGCGAAAATGCCGATGGATCGATCCGTTACCAAGTCGAGGTAAAGTCGGTACGGATGCCAAAATGCTGATTTTGGACCTTCCTGCCCCTGTCAAATCCGAAGACTGATTCCCCGTCTTTTCTATCGCTCCAACGCCATCGATTATGAAAAATCTCAGTATCCGTATCTGCGGATGGTTCCACGTCTTTTGCTTAGCCATCGTGCTTTCGAGTGGAGTTTGCTTCGCACAAACCCAAGTTTATAGCCTGAATTTTGGCGGATTGACGCGCAGTTATCGCCTTTATTTGCCAGCAAATTATACTGGAACCACGGCTGTGCCCTTGGTATTCAACCTCCATGGCTACACGAGCAATGCTTTTCAGCAGGAGTTTTATTCGGGAATGAATGCAGTTGCAGATACTGCGGGCTTCATTCTTTGTTATCCTGACGGTGTCAATAGCTCATGGAATTCGGGATTTTCGTCGCCTTACTATGGTGGCGTGAACGATGTGGGTTTCCTTTCGACCTTGCTCGACAGCCTTTTGGCCAATTATAACATCGATGCCGCCCGTGTCTACAGCTGCGGCATGAGCAATGGCGGATTCATGAGCTACCGGTTGGCCTGCGACCTGGAAAGCCGGATCGCCGCCATCGCCTCGGTAACTGGAAGTATGACAACTTTGCAGCTCAGCAATTGCCAAGCAACACGCGCCGTGCCCGTTTTGGAGATCCACGGAACGAATGATGGAACGGTTTCCTATGGCAATTCAGGGCTTTCCATGGGAATTGACAGCGTTTTGGGCTATTGGCGATCGGTCAATGGCTGCACTGCCCCTCCCGTTTACGACACCTTGCCTGACCTTGTGCAGGAACAAAGCACGGTGACGACACAATGGTACGGCGGCTGCACGGACAATGTCGAGGTCGCGCATTACAAAATCGAAAACGGAGGCCATACATGGCCGGGTGCTCCTTTTCAAATTCCGGGCGCAGTCACCAACATGGACATCAATACAAGCGTCGAAATTTGGAAGTTTTTCTACCGGTTTTCGCATCCGAATCCCGTTTTGACAGGGCTTTCTTCGTTACCAAGGAACCTCGTACCCACCGTGGTGCCCAATCCGGCAAAGGATCGTTTCCGCGTTTTGAACATTCTCGAAGGCGCGCAACTAACCCTCATCGATGTCACAGGCAAAGCAGTCGGAACTTGGCAGACCAACGCAGCCGTTTTGGAAATCGAAACCGCTGCCTTTGTCCCGGGAATCTATTTCTTGAAGGTGAATCAGGATGGAGCTACCACGACGACCAAAGTCTTGATCGCTGGCGAATAAGCCGAATCTCAATCCTTCCAATGCCACTTTCCGAATTGCTTCGGATCAAACAGGCTTGATTTGAGCCGCGGTTTTCCGTCCAATTCGCTGTAGTGCTCGGTTTGCAGCAATTCGCCATCCAGGTAGAATTCCACTTTGGTTTCCACCCATTTGCCTTTCAAAAGCTGGAATTCGCCGTAAACGACTTCCAAAATGCTGCCATTTTCCTCAGGATCAATGCGCCGAATGGGAATCAAGCGTTCCTTTTCCACCCAGATTTGTTTGCTTTTCAGGTCGCCCAATTCCGCCCCCAAAACATACATTTCCTTGCCTTGGAACGTCTCCGAATGAAACTTGGACAAGTCCCAGCCCATTTTTTCGACCTTGGACAGCACTTCCTCCAACGCATAACACTTCAATCCGCCTTCCAACAACATGAAGGGCATCGGTTCGGCAGTCGCTCGTGCTAATTTGCCTTCACGAAACGAATAAGTGCTGTCGTTGCGGTAGATGACCCCGCGCCCATTGGCAGGGTCCCCGACGTCAATCCGGAAAAAATCGGGGTAGCGCAGCGCCTCGTACCAGGTTGCAGCGGGCAAAGCCTTGCCCGCACTGTCAAAGCGAATCGTCTGCTGCACAAAGGTATACTCCTTCAAATGCGTCCGCGAAGCCGCGGCATGCATCGCCTTCACCAAGGACTTCCCGTCGTGGATTTCGGTCGGATCTCCTTTGCGGGATTGGGCATTTCCCAGTGCACACACGAAAAACACCAACAGGAACTGGCACAAAACCTTGAAAATTTTCATCTAGCTGCAGTTTTACCCTTCGAATTTGCGCAATTGTTCCCGGAAAATGGGGAAGGATCTTGCTTATTGCCCTTTGGCAAACAAGCGCCAATAAAACTTGGGATTCAGCAAGGTTGCGGTGGTATTTGCGGAATAGACAAATTCCTCGACGGCGCGGCTATTGAAACGGTTGAGCGAGGCATTGAGAATGGAAACCGAGAGTCCGGTGGTGATCGAATTGCCAAACAGGGCCTTCATCACTTTGCCCGGGCGAAGGGCATTTTTGAGCCGCGCATATACTGCAGCATCGTAGCCGGCGGGAGAAAGGCCATTTTCCAAAGCCATGGCAATATGGGTTGCAGCGATTCCGCCTGAAATCATGGCATGCCCGATCCCGTTGGCATTGGTCGCGTCGGTGAGTCCCGCTGCATCGCCGATCAGCAGGCAATTGCCACTGCTCAACGGGCGGCGGGTCGTCCCGAAAAAGAGACTGCTTCCCGTGGGGTGCCCTTGCAATTCGGCGCTGGCAAATCGTTCCCGCAACTGCGGATGCGCTTGGATATAGGCTTGCAAAAGCGCGGGCAGCTTGGGGCGCGACTTTTGAAAGGTGTCGAGCCGCATGACGGCATTGACATTCACGCTGCCATCGGCAAATGGTGTGATGTACAGGCCGCCGGGCATGAATTTGCGGTCAAAGAGATAATATTCAGAGAGTTGCGTCTGCGAATGCGGTTGCACATTTGTATAATACAGCTGCATTCCGACAGCGCTGTGGCGCGGCAAAATCTGATGTTCCGGCACCAATTGCCTCACCAACGGCGAATTAGCACCCGTGGCGAGCAGCAAATACTGGGTCGAAAATTCGCCCAAAGAGGTCGTGATCCGATATCCTGAACCTTGCTGTTTTATGCTTTCCACCGCACATCCTTGCCGAATGTCAATCAAAGGATCCTTGGAGGCATGTCCGAAAAGCCAATTGTCAAAATCCATCCGCCGCGCAGAGATGCAAGACGGCAATCCCAAGCGCTGATTGGTCGGCGAATTGAAAGGCATGACAAATCCCGATTTCTGCGTCGATCCAAAGGCTGTGGCCTTGAGCTCCATCGCCCAAGGCTGCTGCATCAGGTCGATCACCAATTCGGGATCAAGTTCGTGTAACGAACGTAAAACATTGGAGGTGAGAATGTCTCCACAAACCTTGGGACGGGGAAAGATTCCCTTTTCCAACACGACGGAAGGCAAGCCCATCTGCGCGAGGCGCATGGCGGCAAAAAGGCCTCCCGGGCCTGCACCGACGATCAAGATGGGATTCGCAGCGGACATTCTCAGGCAAATTACAGGATTTTCCCGCTTGCAAAAATTCTTATCTTTGCCCCTTCTCATTCAAAAATCAACGCATGAAAGCGCTCGAAGGAAAAAACGCATACATCACAGGTGCCACCCGCGGGATCGGAAAAGGCATCGCCATCGAATTTGCCAAGCAGGGTGCGAACGTCGCCCTCACCTATCTCCGTGAAGGTGACCTCAGCCCGGAACTCGTCGCCGAAATCGAAGGCTACGGTGTAAAATGCCTTGGCATTCAGGCAGATGCCAGCAATATGGCCGAAACGCAGACTGCGATCGATGCCATGGCTGCGGCCTTCGGATCCATCGACGTCGTCATCAACAATGCCGGTATCACGATGGACAACCTGCTGTTGCGCATGACCGAGGAGCAATTTGATACCGTGATTCGCGTCAACTTGAAATCGGCTTTCAATTCGACCAAGGCAGTGCTCAAAACCATGCTCAAGCAGCGCAGCGGTTCGATTATCAACATCAGTTCGATCGTCGGCGTCACAGGCAATGCCGGTCAGGCCAACTATGCAGCCTCCAAGGCAGGCATGATTGCCTTCACGCAAAGCACGGCCAAGGAAATCGGTTCACGTGGCATCCGCGCCAACGCGATTGCTCCGGGTTTCATCACCACTGAAATGACCGGACACCTTCCTGAGGCCGAATTGAAGCGTTGGATGGACAGCATTCCCTTGCAGCGT
The DNA here is from genome assembly GCA_016718825.1 of Bacteroidota bacterium. Lineage (NCBI taxonomy): Bacteria > Pseudomonadati > Bacteroidota > Bacteroidota bacterium. The sequence continues at coordinate 60,729 of JADKCL010000035.1, forward strand.
GCCGGAACCGTGCAGGATATCGCGGACCTTTGCGTCTTCCTTGCGAGCGACAAAAGCACATACATCACCGGCCAAACGCTCCATGTGAACGGCGGCATGTACATGTAAGTCGCAGGCTTGACGGGAGATTTTGCCGATTTGAAGAATAAAAAATCCGCCGGAGCGGAAAATTTGCAGTAACATTGATCCATGCGCGGTCTTCGCTTTCCATACAATTTGGGGCTCTTTGTGCTGCTCGCCTTGGTGGCGGGGATGCTCGTTGCCACCGTCGCCACCCGCGCCGGACTCCAATTCGGCTATTCTGAAGGAATTTCGACGGTTTTGGTCATCCTTTTTTCGATGGCTGCGGCGGCAATTTCCTTTTTCATTTACCATCAGCGGGACGGCATGCTGCCTACTTCGGCAGCGATTCCCCTCGGAATTTTGCGTTACACGGTTTTGTTTGTTGCGGCGTTGATGCTGCTCGAACCCAAGCTGGAAACGCGGAACCGTCAGCTTTCCCCGCCCGTGATCGCCATTTTGCATGACGATTCGGAGAGTATCCTCATCAACCGCGACAGTACCTATCTCCGCTCGGAATATCCTGCCAAATTGAAGGCATTCATGGAAAAGCTGAATGCCAACGAGAAGGTCAAAACGCACTTTTTCGCCTTTTCCAACGAATTGGGAGCCGATGCTGCACCGGATTCGCTGAGTTACCGCGGCATGGGAACCAATATTTCCAATGCATTGACGGGCGCCGGAAAACTGTTCAGCAACCAAAATCTGGGTGCCGTTGTCTTGCTGTCGGATGGGATTTCTACGTCGGGAATGAACCCGATTTATTCGCTCGACAACTTTCAACAGCCGGTCTACACCGTTTTGCTCGGCGATACAACTCCTCAAAAGGACATTCGCATTGGCGAAGTGCTGTACAACCAAATCGCCTACCTCGAGAACGAAACGCCGATCAAGGTCAAGGTGATGAGCAGCGGCTACGACGCGGTGACGGCAAAAGTCAGCCTTGTGGGCGGCGGAAAGGTCATCGGAACACAAACGGTGACGCTTGGCAAGGACAAAAGCATTGTTGATGCCGACTTTTTGGTCAAGCCTACCCAAACCGGCATTCTCCAATACACCATCACCATTGATCCGCTGCCCGACGAATTGACCACGCGCAACAATGCCAAGACGATTTTTATCAATGTGCTGGAAACCAAGGTGAAAGTGGCGATTTTCGGGGGATATCCGCATCCGGACATTGGCGCGTTGCGCAGTGCTTTGTTGCGGGATCAACGCTACGAAACCAAGGAATTCATCCACAAAACGCCGACGGCTTATTACGAAGAACCGGGCAACGCAAGCTTGGCGGACTTTGACGTCTTCATTCTGCACAACTTCCCCTACGGGCCCGGCGACGCGGCCATGTTGGAGAAAATCAAAGCCGAAATCGATGCCCGCAAGGCTCCTTTGATGGTTTTCGTCGGTCAAAGCACACATTTGCAGACCCTCAAAGGCAGCCTTGGAGATCGCATCGGTATCACGCCCGGCACTTTCCAGAGCAATGTCGAGGAGGCCATGCTCGTGTTCAAGGAGGAATACAAAAGCCATTCGACCTATACCTTTGAAGAAGGCTGGATTCGTCTGATGAACAATGCGCCGCCACTTTACCGCAACCAAAGCGAATGGAAGGCTGGCGGCGACACCAAGGTGCTTGCCACGGCAAGGATCAAAGGCGTGGCCCTCGATTATCCGATTTACGGCCTGCAGAACCATCTGGAGCGGAAAAACATGGTCTTTGTCGGAGAAAACATCTGGCGGATGCGCGCCCATGCGCACGTGGAGACCGAATCGTTTGATGCATTCGATACCTGGATTTACAACAACATCCAATGGCTGATCGTGCGCGAAGACAAACGCCGGTTCAAAGTTTCGCCGAGCAAGCAGCTTTTCACCGGCAATGAACCCGTACTTTTCAAGGGAGAAGCCTACGACGAATCCTTCAAGCCCATGTCGGGCGTAGACATCAAATTGAAACTCAAGTATCCTGACGGCAAGGTGGATGAAACCTTCCTCAAGGAAACCGGCAATGCGCGTTATTTCCTTGAACTCAACAACCTCGAGGAAGGCACCTACAGTTACGAGGCCGAAGGCACCAAAAACAGCGTCAGAGTCGGTACCGACCGCGGCGAATTCAGCATTGGTCGCAGCAATATCGAGCACCTGAACCTCACAGCCGACAAAGGGCTGTTGGAGCAGATCGCTTTGCGCACGCGCGGTACCTTTCATACGTCCCGCAATTTGGACAAGCTTGCCGATGAAATTCTTGCGCTCAACAGCTTGAAGCCCGTCGCCAACATCACGGTCAAACGCCTCGGATTCAACGAATTCCAATGGATTTTCTACCTCTTGGCGGGCTTGCTCACTGTGGAATGGATCGTACGCAAGCGGTTTAGCCTGAGCTGATCACGAATTTTATGTCCACCATCCTCCTCTTCAAGGCATTGCACCTCATCTTCATGGTCACATGGTTTGCGGGCTTGTTTTACCTCGTCAGGTTGTTTGTCTATCACAAAGAGGCGGAAACCAAAACGAGTCCGGTCAGGGAGGCTTTGCAAGAACAATATGCGCTGATGGAGCGGCGGTTGTACTACATCATCACTTGGCCGGGAATGGTCTTGACGGTCATATTCGGCGCGTTGATGATCATCTTGAATCCCGCAATTCTGGATGTGTGGCTCTACATCAAACTCGGCATGGTCTTGCTGCTGATGATTTACCACTTGTATTGTGGCGAATTGATGAACGACCTCAAGGACGGCAAATGTACACTCAAGCCCTTCCATTTCAGGTTGTTGAATGAAGCCCCGACGATTTTGTTGTTTGGAATCATCACATTGGCGGTCTTCAAAAACATGACGGATTTCTTGTTGGTGTTCGGCGGATTGGTGGCTTTGGGAATCTTGTTGTTCATCGCGGCAAGGCTGTACAAAGCTTCCCGGGAAAGGAAGGGTTCGTGAAGCTGTTTGATCTGTATTTTGGCCACAAAGGCACGAAGACACGAAGATTTTTTGGCCACCAAGACACCAAGGCACCAAGTGTAACTCAACCTTCTTTGTGTCTTCGTGCCTTCGTGGCCTTCTTTCAAAAGAATCCCACAACTTTGCGCTCTTTGCGTCCTTTGCGGTTGTTGATACTTCTGACCTTTGCTGCTTGCAGCAATGCACCGACAATCGAAACGGCAACTGACACCAGTCCCGAAAAAGTCTATCTCAACCATGCGCCTGACGCGCAATACGTTGGTAAGCAGGAATGTAAGGCCTGCCACGCGGAGAAATTCGAGACGTTTGTACACAGCGAAATGGGGCGTTCCTTCAAACCTGCTACGCTGGCAAACAGCGTTGCCAAGTTTGAGAATGTAAAGCCGGTGTTTGACAAGTTCTCCAACCTTTACTACATCCCCTTTCACCGCGGCGAGGACCTGTATATCAAGGAATTCCGGCTATCGGGCAAGGACACGGTCCATCAACGCACGGAAAAGATTGCCTACATCGTGGGTTCGGGTCAGCATACCAATTCCCACATGATCGAGGAGAATGGCTATGTCTATCAAGCTCCCCTCACTTGGTATGCACAGGATGGCAAATGGGATCTGCCACCTGGCTTTGAGAATGGGCACAATTCGCGGTTTGCACGGTCGATTGAACTCGAATGCATGACTTGCCACAATGCCATGCCCGAATTTGAAGCTGGATCCGACAACCGGTTTGTCAAAATCCCGGACGGCATCGACTGCGAACGTTGCCATGGACCGGGTTCGGCGCACTTGGCGGAAAAGAAATCGGGAAGTCAGCTTCATCTCATCGACGGCATCGACTACTCGATCGTGAATCCGGGGAAGTTGCCCATTGACCGGCAGTTTGACATTTGCCAACGCTGTCATTTGCAAGGCACAGCCGTTCCTGCCGAGGGCAAAACCTTTCAGGATTTCCGGCCGGGCATGGTCCTCAGCGAATACATCAACATTTTTATTCCGCGGTACGAAGACAGCCTGAGCAATTTTATCATGGCCTCCCATCCCGACCGTTTGCGGATGAGCGCCTGCTTCCTGCAAACGCAAAACAATCCCAAGTTTGCGATGCCGATGACCTGCATCACCTGCCATGATCCGCATCTGAGCATCAAGACGTTGGGGACGGAACATTACAAAACCGTTTGCCAAAGCTGCCATTCACCGGAAGAAAGCACCCCGAAATTGGCCGGAGCCTGCACAGCAAAACCGGAATTGCGCCTTGCCAATCAGGACAATTGCGTTTCCTGCCATATGCCCACCTCGGGAAGCAGCGACATCCCGCACGTGCGCATCACAGACCACTTCATTCGCAAGCCGGACGCAAAAAAAGCATTGACACCCGAGGAAATTCTGAAGCAAAAGGAATTTTTCAGGCTTGCCTGCCGGACGCAATCCAACCCGAGTACAAAGTTGATGGCCGAGGGCTATTTGACGCAATTCGAGCAATTTACCTCCAAGGCTTGGTTGCTCGACAGCGCGAATGCCATGATGGCCAAGGCGCTCAAGGTGGATAGCGAATCCAAATTGCTGGTGCCACTTGTTCGCCTGCGGTATTTACAAAACGACTTCGCTGCATTGACGAAACTTGCACAATCCAATGCCCCTGCGACCGTCGGCGATGCCTGGACCGCCTACCGCATCGGCGAAGCCTGGCAGCAGTCGCAGCGGCTTCCCGAAGCCATTCAGTGGTTTCAAAGAGCCAATCAACTGGCGCCGGGCCACCTGAAATTCAAGAACAAGCTCGCATCCGCCATGCTCAACAACAAACAGGTCGACGAAGCCTTGGTGCTGCTCAACGAATTGGTGGGTGCCTACTCCAAAGATCCGAGCATCCTCAACAACCGCGGATTTGCCAGTGTGCTCAAGAATGATTTTCCTGCTGCCGAAAAAGACTTCCAACGCGCGCTCGCCCTCGATCCCGATTCGGAAATCGCGATGGCCAACCTTGCTTCGCTTTTCCTCAATACAGGCCGTCCAGCAGACGCCAAACGCTTCACAGCCATGCTCTTGCAGCGAGATCCTCAAAATCCACAGTACCTGCAACTGAAGGCGGTTTTGGGGATGTAATTGCGGCTTCGAGGTTGAGAATGCCGGAATCAAATGCATTCTCCAAAAACTGACGCTCGAATTCATAAATCCTGTAAATTGGAAGCATGAGGGAGCCTTTTTTCCCCATCAACTGAAATCCAACGAAAAATTACCCGTAAATCATGGAAGATAAAATCACCGAAAGTGTAGGCGAAGGCGGCAAAAACATCAAAGCGGATGTCATTCTCGTCCAGCAATTGCTCATTCTCGCCGGCTTTATCCCCGCATTGAATACCGACGGCAAATCCAATGCAGACGGCATTTGCGGCAATGGAACCAAGGCAGCCATCAAAAAATTCCAAACCGAAAAGGTCGGAATTGCCGCTCCGGACGGGCGTATCGATCCGGGAGGAAAAACCTGGAAAGCGTTGATCGCCTTCAAAAAACCGCCTGCCGACACCACGCAGCCCGCGCGCCTTACGCCCGCGATGTTTGCCAAGATCAAGCAGGCCTTCCCCAATGGCATCACGGTGGCCATTTACCTCGATTATGACAAGACCGGGAAGCCGTCCAAAGACAACAACAACGCAGAATTTCCGCGTGCGGCCACGGCTTATGCCAAGTTTTTCTCGGCGGTCGGGGTCGACAGCACTGGCAACATCGTCATGGGCGTGCCGATTGCCGTCAAAAATCTGGATCAAATCACCGCTGTGGTGAACCAGATCCATATCACGCTGAACAAGGAGCATCTGCGCTCGGTGAATGTAAGCACCCCGGTGCCGCCTGTGTTTACCCGTATCAAGGTGCTTTCACTCTTTGCACATGGACAACCCTATGGCCTTAACTTGCTAGGAAGCGGAAAATACAATCTGCGGATCGACTCACCTGCAGAACTCAAGAAGATGCAGACCTTCTTTGGCGGAATCCGGCCGGCTCTCACTGCGGATGTCCATGCAAATCTGTTTGCCTGTCATGCCGGTCGTGAAACCGACAAAACGGAGCCACAGGGAATCTGGTACATCGAAGATGCTGACAAGCAAGATGGCAGCAGCAGTTTTGCGGCTACGTTGGCAGCAGAATTGGGTAAGGATTCGTCGGTTTATGCCCACTTGAGCGCGGGGCATACGGTGGACAACTATTCGGCGCGGGTTTTTGGGAAGCAGGCGGGCAAGGATGCAACGGTTTCCCGTGGTGGCGTGCATATTTTTTACCTGTTGTACCCCGACAGTTTCCGCGACGCAGAGGCCGTGCGGCTGGGTAAAACCCGGGAAAAAACGCGTGCGCAGATGCTCAAGCACTATAAACTGCGGATGGACGAAAGCAGCAAGGACAAGCTTTCAATTCCCAATGCCGAAGGGAAACTCGTACCTGGAAGGCTCGGCGCCTTGATGTTTACCGACCTCCCGAAGGCAAGGCAATTCCTGCAATCCGACTGGGCCAAGTGGGTGGTGGCGAATCCGATTAAGTAAAGATTCGGACGATCATCGTTGAAAAACGCAATGGTTTCCGTTCCGTGAAGGTCGCAACGGCTTCCGTACCGTGAAGGACGCGGGTGGCATCCGTGCCGTGAAGGACGCGGTGGCCTCCGGCCACGCGCGGACCGAACATTTGCCTCCGGCGAACAATCAAAACATGACAAAAGTCAGTTTTTAACCTGTTCGATCTCACCATTGCACCCCGCCCATCGGCGGAACTTCACGCCGTTCAAAGCGTGAAACATGAAGACGTCACTCGTCCAAAAATACAATACCCAAGGTCCTCGTTACACGAGTTATCCGACTGTTCCCTATTGGGATGAAAAACCGCCAACGGAGGCGCAATGGCTCGATTTGGTGCGGGAATCCTTCGACATCAGCAATGCTGACGAGGGCATCAGCCTTTACATCCACCTCCCCTACTGCGAAAGCCTTTGCACATACTGCGGCTGCAATACCCGCATCACGGTAAACCATGCCGTCGAATCCGTCTACATCGCGGCGGTACTCAAGGAATGGCAAATGTACTTGGACGCATTCGCCGAAAAGCCCAGGATTCAGGAGCTGCACCTCGGCGGCGGAACCCCGACCTTTTTCAGTCCGGCGAATTTGCATCGGCTCGTCAAAGGCATTCTCGACACTTCCGAACCCGTTGCCCATCCCGACTACAGCTTGGAAGGACATCCCAACAATACGACGCCGGCGCATTTGCAGGCCCTCTTCGAATTGGGATTCCGTCGCGTGAGCTTTGGCATTCAGGACTTTGATCCGCAGGTACAAGAGGTGGTGAACCGCATCCAAACCTTCGAGCAAGTGCAATTTATCACGGAGGCGGCCCGCAACATCGGCTATACCTCCATCAACTACGACCTGATCTACGGATTGCCACTGCAAAAGCTCAGCAGCGTGCAAGGAATCCTTGACAAAGTGGCCATCCTTCGTCCGGACCGCATTGCTTTGTACAGCTACGCCCACGTGCCTTGGATCAAACCTGGGCAACGGAAATTCACCGAACTCGATCTCCCGACTGGCGACGAAAAACGGGCACTCTACGAATTGGGACGTGACTTTTTGGAGAAAGAAGGCTATCTGGAGATTGGCATGGACCACTTTTCCTTGCCGACCGAGGCGCTTTGGAAAGCCTCCGAAGCGGGGACAATGCACCGCAATTTTATGGGTTACACGCCGGCACATACGCGCCTGAGCGTGGGCCTCGGCGTAAGCGCGATTGGCGATGCTTGGACGGGATTTCTGCAAAATGAGAAGAAGGTCGAAGACTACCTCGCGGCGATCAATGAAGGACATTTGCCCATTTTCAAAGGGCATGTGCATACGGCGGAGGACCTGATCCTTCGGCAACATATTCTGAACCTGATGTGCCGACATACCACGACCTGGGAGTCGCAGGAATTGTGGCATCCCTTCATCGCTACCGCCGTTGCTGCTTTGGACGGCATGATTGCGGACGGCTTGGTTCGCCTGATCGACCATGGAATCGTCATCACCGAGGCCGGGCGTCCGTTTGTTCGGAATGTCTGTATGGTCTTTGATGCAAGGCTGGCTGGGAAGACCTTGGAGAAGGTGATTTTTAGTGCGACGGTCTAAGCAGAGGCGGTCCCGTCAAATTGAGGCGGCGGCGCGTGTCCCGGGAAGCTGGGCTCCGCCGCATGCCTGACGAAGATTTTCCTCACGCGAAAAATCAAAGGAAAACAGCAGTAGAAATTCCCAAATGGAATCCCGGAAATACGCGGCTGTTTCCTCCAACCATGTCCATAGCGGAGTGAAGGATCTACCTAAAACGCCAATTCACCGCAAACCAAACCCTTTTGAGCGGCATTTCACCTCCTGAAATCCGCAATCCTGAAACGCAACTTGTCTCTGTATTTCGTTAGGGCCTCACTTGCTGCTGCGATCACCTAATAGGAAGCCCCACGGTTTTAAGGATTCCGATTCGTCGAGGACGACTTTCAATATGCCGAGCAGTGGAATAAACACAATCATGCCCGATACGCCCCAAATCAAGCCGCCTACGAAGACGGCCACGATCACCGCCAAGGGATTGAGGCGAATTTGCTGACCGATGACGTAGGGCGCAATAAAATTGTTGTCGATGATCTGAATCACCCACAACAATACAAAGACCAAAATTGGGTAGAGCAGGCTATCGGTGGTCAAAAAGGCATACACCACCGAAATGGAAGATCCGATCAATACCCCCAAATAGGGAATGATGTTCAAGACGGCCACCATCACTGCAAAAAACAAGGCGTGCCGAATGCCGAGGGAAAAGAAGAGGGTTGCCGCAAGGACAAATACGATCAAAACTTCGATGCCTACACCCACAAGATACTTCTGCACCACGGTCGAAGCCTTCGAGAGGATGTCCAAGGCCTGTATCTGCTTCCTTCTTTCGACGAGCATCACCACAAATCTTGAGAAGCGGTCCCGGTAAGTGATGAAAAAGAACATATAAATCGGCACGATCACCATCAGCCCTAAGCCCGTCAGCGTACTTTGGACCGTGTTTCCCACCTTCTGAAAAACCGACTCCGAAGCGGAAGAAAGCCTGTCCTTGAGGACTTCAGGTTGCTGCTCAAAAGGCACCCCGAGATTGCTGTCGACAAACTCCCGCAGGTCATTCATCGATTCGCTCAACTTTTTTTCAATCAAGGGCCCGTCTCCCCGCAGTCGCAAGGCTTGGGTTGAAAATAAAAAAAAGACCCCACCGACAATGATCACAAAGATCGAAATGGTGAGAATGGCCGTCAAAGCGCGGAACTTGATGCGCCGCTCCAACCACTTTGCGATGGGCAAGACCATCAAGGTCAATAAAAGTGCCCATACCATCGGCACAAGCAGCAGGTCTGCATAGCGCATCGCCGCAATCACCATCGCAATGGAAATGGTCAACAACGCAAATTTCGCGTATCCAGGAAAGTCCTTCATCCTCATTCTGATTTACAAACCACGAATGCTTACCCCGTCCAATCGGAATGTGCGGGGTAGCGTTGTTTCAAAAATAAGTGAACTTGGCCAAGATTTCCGAGAAGCGGATTTTTATCAGGCTGTTTTGGGGTGCAAGAATGTAGTGGACTTGGCGGTGAAAATGGTCTCGATCCGCGTTTTCAAAGGGAGGGATACGCAAATAGGGTTTCTATGATTTCCGTCATGGGGGAACTGCTGATTGCGCGGGGCTTGAAAATGACTTACGCGAGGAAGGCTTGGTGGTACCAAAATTTGTGCGGAAGGTGAGTTTAATGCCACCTCCGCCGGAGGCGTACGGTCGATAGCGCTGTGGCCGGAGGCCACGCGCTCAGAATACAAAAGTTGTCAGGAGCCAATAGGCGACAGCCGCGATCAAGGCGATGGGGAGCCATCGTTTGATTTGATAGCCGACGTCAATTTGCTGGCGAGGGACGTTTTTGGTGATGGAAAAGCGCTCGCGGTCGGTCATGGGACGGTTGGGGCCTGCGGTGGCATCGTCGCCGTATTCGCGGCGGTCTTTGGTGCTGCGGCGGCGAACCAATTTGCTGCGGTAATTTCTTTCTTGCAATTCCATGGCCTGAGCTTTTAGGGATAACGCAAGTTATTGGGCCTTTGTTGCTTCAGGCCAATGGAAATCCTTTTCGCCAGCGTCGATCGTGACCGGAAGGCGGTTTTCCTCGGGCGGCACAGGGCAAGCGTAGGCGTAATTGTAGACGCAATAGGGATTGTAGGCGCGGTTGAAGTCCAACGGAACCTTGTCGTCTGCCCGTCTTGTGTCGATGTAGCGGCCGCCACCGTAGGTGCCTTGCCCGCTTGTCATGTCGCGGAAGGGCACAAACAGCGTCTTGCTGTCCTTGGGATTGGGCTGATAGGCAGTGAGTTTGCATTCGACATTGCCGATTTTGAAGCGCAACCATCCGGCGATGATATAGGTCTCGGGGGTGCTTTGCGAACGTGGCATTTGGATGCGCTCGAATTTCGGATTGGCCTCAAAGTCGGCTGTCACGCGGAAGCTGCGGCTCACGGGGAACCAACTCAAGCTATCGAATTGCGCACGCAGGCTATCCGGAATCGGGGATTCGGGGCTGTTTTTGAACATTTCGTTGCGTTCTGTCCGCCACTTCGCCTCATCCACCAAATAGGTATCCTCGCTCAATACCCATTGAAACAGCAGCGCAATCAACAGCACCACGGCCACGCCACCGACAATAAATGTGCTATTGCGACGGCCATTCAGCCCGCCACCACCCGATTGGGTTTCTTGAATTTCTGCTTCGCTCATTTCGAAAACAACAATTTGAAGTAAAACAACGGATTTTTGAGGCGTTCGCGGAGGTCAAGATCGTCAAACATGCAAGAAATCGTCTCGCGAAGGGTTTTATTCTTCTGCGCCTTGTTGACCACGAGGTTAAACAGCCAAGGATAATTCACCAACCGCTGCATCCGGTGGCCGAGTTTGAGTTCCTCCCACAATCGGGCATAAACGGCGACATCGTAGGCCTTCATTTGCTCCTCCGAATAGTCATTGGCCGCAAGGCAACGTTCGGCTTGGTCGGCTGCAAACAGGCCCGAATACAGCGCATTGCCGATTCCTTCGCCCGTAAAGGGGTCGATCAAGGAGGCCGCATCCCCGACCAACACAAAACCTTCCCCCGAAATCTTGCGCTTTTTGCTCCCCAGGGGCAGGCCAAATCCTTTGATCCCTCCCACCAATTCGGCATCGGCAAAGCGCTCCTTCATCACGGGGTCGTTGGCAATGAGGTCGGCCATTTCCTTTTTGAGATTGACCTTTTTGGCACTCACCTTGTCGCTGCGCATGCCTACGCCGACATTCGCGTAACCATTCGGCAGGGGAAAAATCCAGAAATAACCCGGAAGAAAGTCCTTGATAAAGTGCAATTCGATGAAATTGTCGGCATCGAGGCCCTTGACACCTTTGTAATAAGCGCGCAAACCAGCGCAATGGTGCTCCGGTTCCATGTCAATCTTGCCGACCAACTTGGCAAACCGCGAATGGGCGCCATCGGCGGCAATGACCATTTCGGCTTCGACAGTGCGACCATCCTCCGATTTACAGCGCCATTTGCCGTCTTTCCTTTCGAATTCCGTGAGGCCCAGGCCCTCCACAATGCGGATGAGGGGGCTTTTGCGGCATTCGGAGACGAGGAAATTGTCAAAATCCATCCGTTTGGAGATGAATCCGGGGCTTTTGTCTTTGTCCTTGTCGAATTCCTTTTTGAACGGAACGCGCAGGCCCTTGCGGTTGGGCGCCACGAAGGTTACGCCCCATGAACCCAAGGCCTGCGCATCGACGGCAAGCCGTTCGACGATGGCGGGATCAAGCTTTTTGAAGACCTCGACGACCTTTCCACTCAAGGCATCGCCGCAGATTTTGTCACGGGGGAAGCTCGCCTTGTCCACGAGGAGGCATTCGATGCCCTTTTTGGCCAAAAACAAAGCTGCCGAAGCCCCGCCGGGCCCTGCGCCAAGAATCAAAATCCGTGTATGTAGGGTCTCTCCCATCCGAGCCGCGAAGTTAGGGCGGGATTGGGGAATGGCACCAACATTGCAACAAAATTCCCTATTTTCGGCCTGCATTTTGGGATTTTACATGGATATCCTGCGCCACGTCCGCCGTTTGTTGTATGCCGTCGCCTGCTTGCTTGCAGGGTTCGGTGCTGCGCATTCGGTTCAGGCACAGGGGAAAATGGACTTGGGAACGGCGGTCTTCAACAAGCTCAACGAAGTCCGGGACAGCTTGCACCTCCCTCGTTTTCAACGGGATGCGGCGCTTGACAAGGCAGCTTTGATGCAGGCCGAATGGTGCACAAATCAGGATTCTTTGATGCACGACCAACTGGGAAAACGCAGCACGAATTCGGTAACCAACCGCGTAGCATTGTCCCGCGGGACGCACAACGGCTTGGCAGAGAACGTGATGTTCATCCATCCGACGCCCAAACTCACGGCTTCGGAATGGGGAGCCCACGCTGCGGATCATACAATGTTTGACAAGGCGCTCGCTGCGAATCTGGCGAATCCGGATCATCGTTTCGTCGGCATTGGGGTTTATTTCCAGAAGAAAACCATGCGCCTGACCGTCTGTCAAGTGTTTGCCACGGCAGTCTGGGTGCCGCCGGCAAAGGTCAAACTCAACCGCCATGCCTTCGGAATTCGGCCCAAAGAGGATAAAATCTGCAAATCCTGCGACAAACATCCGGGATTGCAGGTCGATTTCACCTACGGATGGGGGACGGAACCTCCGAAAAAGGACAATGCCACAAAGACAAAATTGGCATTCTTCCACCGCCTTTACACGATGCCCAAGGACTTGCTCAAAAAACCGAATGGCAAGGTGGCGCCCGATATTGTGTACCGTGCCCAATTCCCTTGCGACGGCCCCAATCAATTGCATGGTTCGCCTTATCACGACGGCTATTTGCGCCGCCCGCATGGCTGGGGATTTATGGCGCTGCGGCACAATCGGCCCACGAAAAAGAAAGATAAATCCCTCTTGGTGAACACGCACAGCTTGCAAGTGATGGATCCGGATAGTTTTCAGATCAATACGGTGATCACCAAGAAGGGGCGCTACTGCAAATATGGAATTCCATTCAGCATTTTGCAGCAACATCTCGGCCCTTTTGACTACGAATTTGCGCCTGACACGATTCCTTTTGGACTGCAACAACAATGGCGAAGGAAGCAGTTGACGTTCAAGGTTCCGTTTCAAAAAGGCTTGGCTAAACCCGATTCGCTGAGTCTAATTCCCTTGCTCGACAGCCTACGGCAACCCGGCGCGGAGATTGTGAGCGTGCGCATCCGGGGATATGCGAGCGTGGAAGGCACTTTGGAAATCAATCAGGACCTGTACAATCGCAGGGCCAAAAGCATCCTTGACCGAATTCAGCAATTGCAAAAACAGACGGTACGCATGACAAGCAGCGCGGCCGAAAATTGGCCTGACTTCCGCAAGGACATCAAGGGCACCAAATGGGCGAAGCTGTTGAAGCGCAGCAATGAGCAGATTCGGGATACCCTGACGAAGGACAAGGTGCTGCTTGCTGCGCTCGAACCGATTTTGTCCAAGCACCGCTACGCAAGTGTGGAGATTGACCTTCGCTTCGAATTGGACAATAGCATCAACAACAGCAAGTTAAGTGACAGCCTTCGGAATGCGCTGACCGCCAACAATTATGCTGCCGCCCACGCCGTACAAAGCGAAATGTGGCGCAGAATGGACAACGGGACTTATTCGGCAGACACAATATTAGGGTTCTATTTTCCCCGCGTCGAAGGCTGTCTGCCGATGATTCACAACCAATATTGCCTCAAAGAACGGTTGGGAAAAGGCTTCCAAGACGATACAAGCGACCGCATTGCCGCGATTTCCAAGACGTATCCCTGGTTTCAGGCGCGCTTGCTCTTGGCCATGAGCATCGCTGCAAACCGTCCGCTGTTGTGCGTGCCGTTTCCGACTTGGTTATTGCGCAAGATTCAAGACCTGAAAAAGCGCAAAGTTCCCGAGGAATTGACGCGCAAAATGGAGCTCAATTATTATACCGGGCTCGCATGGTACCAAAGCCAACAAGGCGAATTGGACCGCAAACTGCTGAAGGAAGTGCAATCGCGGTATGCAGCAGACAGTCTCAACGCTGAGAAGGCCTATCATTTGGGCATGTATTTCAACCGTTGCCGTGCAGTGGACGCCACGGTGACGTTGATTCGCCCCTTCATGAAACCGGGATTGTACACGGAGGACTTGGTCTTCCTCTACGCTTGGTCGGCAGCCTATACGCGGGAAATGGTAAGTGAGGACGAATGGCTGGGATGGATGGAGAAGGCCCATGCGATGAATCCGGAAAGGTGGAGGGCGTTGGTGGATCGGGATTGGCAGTTGCTGCGGTGGGAGCGGTTGAAGGGGTTGTATTGTCAGTGAGCAGAATCTGAATCAGAATTTACGGAATTTACAGAATTTCCAGAAGCAGGTTTGGTGTTGCATTGGAGCCGAATCTTTAGATCAGCGAAGGTAATTTGGAGAATTGCACTTTGTGTTG
>JADKCL010000036.1 GCA_016718825.1 Bacteroidota bacterium
ATGTACGAGATTACAGGGCAAGGTCATCTGGTGAGAATGCTTATTTTTAGTCGCGCAAATCCTCTATAGGATTTGGGCAGTTATACGCTAATAATTCTCTTTTCACTCAAAGCCCCGGGAGGTTATATGCATTACGTTATTTCTACCACGACTTGGGGCCCAACCAAATCATAACATGGACTGCACTACCAGGTCATTTTTGCTTTCACCCTCCGGGCTGGGAGATACAGTAATGATCATGCTTTCGCGATGCTGTAACTATTGCTGTCATTGGAACCATCGAAAATGATTCCTTTCGGTCCCGCGCTTCAGGAAATTTGCTGATTTATTTTCCAGAATTACAAATTTAAGGATTCTCGTGTGCAAACCTTGTGCTGGGGTATACCATCAGAGAAGATATGATCAAAGAATGCTCTGTTTGAAGAATATGAGCCAAGTCTGCATCAAGATATGTCCGTCGGATTGCGAAATTCATCAGTTTTAATGCGCTCTACATTCTTAATCACCCAATCGTGTATGTTCTGTGCATTTGTCATTATCCAACAGCTCTAAATATTCAGTTGAGAACACCTCAGATTTTCCATTAAAACACTTATTAAGAAACGAGTCTGCTCCTGAACAGATGAAACGGAAATAGTATGTTTGTTGCAGGATCAATTGCGGTATCGGTTATTTTGATTATCTTCATTGCCTTGCTACCATGGCATTGACGGTCGTTTCTTTATTGTCATTGAATGTACTCAGTTTGGTCTCTTGTCGAAGGCTGGCTAAGACTATGGTTGGATTACAGCGAGTTTGCTGCAAACAGTTTAAATGATCCTATGGGCATCTTGGTTTGGGGTTTTGCAACAGATGTATCGATGGCACCATGGAATGGGTGTGCTAGGTTTTAAACTGTTACTAGTGCATCCTTTTATTGCTAGCCGGTCATTGCTTACCGTTAGATCCCGATATTGACAGCGAGTATTGTCCACTTAATCCGCAATCGACTAATATCTTGGGCTGGTTGGCATTAATCATTTTTACGCTTGGCATGGCGGCAGCCTTTGTTCTACATCTTGCCTTATATGGTATGTGGCGCTTTCATATGTTATTGGTCGCGAAGTAGCATTAGGTTTTGGAACATATTATTTGGTCTGTGGCGGATTTTCCACATCAACCTAGCAGCGGCTTTGCTTCCTGCGGCAATATCCCGTGTATGGCGTTTATTGCGTGCTGATCGAGGTAATGACGCTCGTCCTTGTAAGGAGGGGTCAGCGCAGTCGGTCATCCGGCGGAAGAACATCATGCTGAAGATAAATTTACGGCCGCTGGCAAGACCCATATCGGTGCCCTGAGTCAGTTTGTAGGGTGCGGCTTTTTGAAGGGTTTTATTTTCAGGGTTGTGGTGATTTTCATCCGTATACCGTAAGTCATATCACAAAGATGGTGATTTGACGTTGATGGCTAAGGCGGTGGGAGGTTGCACGCAGCGCCTGCAGTCACTTGAACCGGGTGTTGCTGTTTCGCTTGCAAGGACCTTATGGTAACTTCCTACTTGATCAATCCAATCGCGCAAGAAGTATATGGATCGCTGCTGGTGTTGGCCTAACTCCTTTTCCTAGCATTTTGAAGTCGCCACTCACCCAGCCCACTGATATGTTTTATGTTCATCGTAGAGGTAGGGAGTGCTCCTTACGAAGGAACTACGAAAGATGTTTGCGACCAACCAAGCGTACTTATGTTTTGTTCTTTGTCGATGACGGAATGATTTAAAACTTTATTCACGTGGTTGGAGGAACATTGATAAACTCAATAAGAAACAAATTGTATCTGTGCGGCCCACCGCCATTCATGGCTAAGGTTACCAGGTGGCTGCAGGAACATGACATGCCTGAACAACAAATTCATTTTGAACAATTCGATTTCCGTTAATGAGTATAGATAGACTCGGTCATTTTAGATGAACTCGGCTGCGCGATTCTTTCAGGCCGGTGATGCTTTGCTATTTACTGCTCGCTCTCTAACCTCAGCCAACGGCCTCCAACGTTATCACTACCAATCTGTAATTCTCCGGAATGGGTAAACTTATTCATTTTAGCCAGCATCAACACTACTGCGTGTTAGTCGAATGCTTGCTCTTGAATAATTTCAAGTGGCAATTTTCACTGAATCTTACAATCCTGCTCGAAAACACATGCAGTGATTATTGACATGACTTGTTCTATCTTACTTTTTCAATTGGCTGCGTGAATTGCGCTGACCTATTCCGAAACCACAAGTTTCTGTTTATTTTACTGATCCTTAGCTATCTTTTGTTATGTGCTCTGCCTTTAGAATATTCCTATTTTATAGTTATCTTTTAATGTGGAATTTTCCATTTTTAAATAACTAAACTGAAGATCTAACAATGAATACTAGAACACTTCTTTTAATAGTCCTTTACCGATGTGGTATTATTTACGTATCAAGTTTTGCAGGTGAAAGGAAGACAAAATTTACCCTTCGGATGATCCTATTGTGCCTCCATGCTAAATCTGATGCTAAGAAGGAAAGAAGAGAAAGTACAATGGTCTACCGTCCCTGCTGTGGTTGAAAACCATTACTGAAAACGCAGGGGCGGAAAAATTTGAAATAAGAAGAAGCAGGAACAAAGAGATGGCAAATCAATTACGGTTTTACTGAAGCAAGGTAAAATTCCGACGGTAAGAAGGGTGAAATTTAAAGGTCGGTGAAGACTGGAAGCTCATCAAGGTTGAACGATTAATCCAGAAACAACATGATTTGAGGTTTAAGTGAAAGAAATGACAATAGCCCAGCATTGGTAATCGTTCTCGTCTTAGCAACAGTCAGTTGTTTAAAAACTTCTCTATTAGAATCGGTCTTCTGAATGGTTTAATGAGGAACGCTTGAACCGCCGAAAGCGGTTTAGTCGTGCTGTTTCCATACCATGATTATTCAATGCATCGAACTGTACCTATCGTACGTCTTGATGACATCCTGAATAGCGAGCGAGGATTTTTAACTCAGGAGGAAGCCCATGCCCGGCTAAACCAGTACCGGACGTAATGATATCATTGAAACCCCCACCTCGAATCGATGGACGTTGCTGTTAGATACAGCTCAGGGATCCTATCTTTGATTTTTACTTGGCGGCCATATTGTTTTATTTTCAGGGCGATGCAATAGAAGCCGCAATGCTTTTTAATGGCGGTAATTCCGCTGATAAGGGATGGTTGTACTTGCACCAATCGTACCCGGGCTTCCGCACTACGAAGGACTATCGGAAGGTCGACTTGCCATTACCGTGGTAGTTCGCGGTGATGAGGCGGTAGAGTTTGCCGCAACAGAACTGGTACCGAAGGGATCTCGTGCTGCTATCTGCGGGATAAAATGCTGCTGCCGATGGCATTCTCATTTCAGGTGAATCAATTCAGGTAGATGAGTCCGCATTAACCGGTGAAGCTTTCCGTGCAAGCAGCCATTGACTAGGATTGGATCAGCCAACTCTGATTGTACCAGTCGATACAGTTCACTGGATCCTTGCCGGAAGCAGCTGCTTACTGGAACGGCCACCGTTCGTATTGTGTTCACCGGTACTGAAACAATTTGGTTATATCGATGCCTCTGCATTGCTGGGCGGTCGCAGACGAACACCGCTGCAAACTGCCATTGCCAATTTAGTTGTTATGCTTCTTTATTGCGTACGATCTTGTACCTTGCGCTTGCCTGGGTGCGTCTACGTCGGGGGGTTCGGCATTGTTGATGCGATGCAAGTGCAGTTACGCTGGCAGTCGCTGCGCTACCTGAAGAATTTCAGTCGTTTTACCTTTTTTCTTGGTGTTGGTGTGTATCGTCTTGCGCAACGGCGGCGCTTAGTGCGGCGCGCGGTGGTGGTAGAAAACATCGGACGGTATCCCGCGTTGTTCGGATAAGACAGCACTATCACCGAAGGTCAGTTGAACCCTAACCCACCACTACCCGAACAACAATTTTAGCGATGAACAATTGCTTTCGATCGCAGCTTTCGCTTCCCGCAGTGAAACCGATGACCCTTTAGAGTTAGCAATTCTTCACGTAACTCTACTGTACTTTGCATTATCTCCTCGTGATGACATTTCCTTTACGGAGAATCGCAAGTGCGAAACCGCCGTTTGGGCAAACCGATGGTGTATTGATAGCAGCGACCAAAGGAGCACCGGGAAACTATATTTGCTGTGCACTTTTAAGAGAACGAGCTCATAAATGGGAACCAAAGTTGCAAACTTGCACAAAGCTGGACATAAGGTCATCGCTTGCGCGGAACGTGGCATCGCCGAGTCTGCCTGCAGGTGGGTGGAGAGCCGAATCGTGAATTCGGTTTCGTCGGGTTGCCCGCATTTGAAGATCCGGTGCGCGAGGGAGTTATCGAAGCAATTCAAAACTGTCGTGAAGGAGTATCCATGTTGTAATGGTCACCGGGCGATCATCCCGCCACCGCAGAAGCGGTAGCGCCGAGATAGGTTTGGGTCAGGAAACCCAAAGTGATCAAGCAAGTCAACTGGATACCTTTTTTACAACAGGGAAGTGCCACTCGATGAACGTGGGATACGCAATCGCTCGTGCCGTCCCATCACAGAAAACTCAGTTTAGTGAGGTCTGCAATCCGCTGGTGAAGTTTGGCGGTCACCGGAGATGGCGTAAATGATGTGCTGGCTTTACAGGCTGCAGATATCGGCATTGCCATGGGTCAGCGAGGCACCCGCAGCGCCACGTGAGTTGCTGCCATCGTGCTGTTAGACGACAATTTCGCACGATCATTCGCGCGTCGCCGAAGGCAGGCAGTTGTTTCGCAATTTGAAACTGAGCTTTACTATTGATGATCCACATTCCATTGGTTATACTACGACACTCCATACCCTTAGCGGGCTACCCTCTGCTTTATCATCCTGTCCATATGTTCGGCTTGAAGCAGGCTGATCATTCATCCCACTGCATTACTGGTTTTCCAGGAGGCGCAATAAGGAACGTTTTGAGCCCAATTCAAAAAACGCATCACCTCCGATTTTTTAATCTGCGAGAGTGGTGGGTGATTGTAATATCGGAACCCTGCTGACATTAATGGTCATCCATGGCTATGAACACAGCCTTGGCACAGGCCACGAGGTTGAACACGCACGAGCCATGGCCTAGTTACTCTCACGTTTGCAAGCGCCATGTTAACTATTGTTCTAGGCGGCCTGTCTAGCACTTGTCACGTATCATGGTGGAGCAACAATCGCACTGACTTTGCTGCTGGTGCAATTCCCAGCCTTGGCTTCGTTATTACATTTGACTCCACTGCATTTAAACGACTTGATGCTAAGGGCCGCGGGTGCACTTGGGATTGCCATGATTGTCGTTTTGGACGGTTCAGGGTTCAGTTGCATTAACTGAGTAGTGAGGGTATGCTGATTATTATACGGTCTCAAAATAAAAAATAGTGAAGTCAACATCACTAAAAAGTATCACAAAAGTCAATTTCTTATCATTTAGCTACACCGAATAAGCTGCACACTGCCGCAGTTAAACTCATTGCAAGTGCTCCCCAGAATGTAACTCTAATAGTTCGACAGCGTTGAAAACTTTCCCAAGTATCAGCACCGATGTTTTCAGCATAAATTCATATTCAATTGTTCTATATGAATAATAAATTTCGTATTTGAAAAAATACATATTCTAAAAGTGGCAAAATATTAGATGCTGATTGACACGGCAAGTTAGGCGGTCACACCGATTTTGCGTCAATTAATATTCTGCACTACAAGCCCAATGTTGGAGTATCGTATGAGTGCTTATCATGGATTGATGTCATTTGTTAGTATATGCTATCAATAACTTCCTTATAATAAGGAGGAAATCAAATGTCTGTTGTTACTTTGTTCGCAATTTGCCCGAAGAAACGCATCGCGCGCTTAAGCTGCGTGCTGCTCATGGACGTAGCACCGAAGCTGAAATCCGGGAAATTCTGGAAGAGGCAGGCGCCCTAGGACGCGATGTCAAAATTGGATCTGAACTCGCTTTTGGGCGACTTTGGGGGGCTTGATTTTAATGACACTCGTGATCAGACGCCGACTGATCCGGCAGTGTTCGAATGATCGTTCTGGATAGAATGTCATATCCGGAGCCAATGAAACCCAATGGCAATCCCGCCGTTCAAGCTGGCTTGATCGGCAAACAACTCGGACACTGCCTGCGGCAACAAGCCTTTCCGAATTGCTGATCGGCATTGAAATCTGCCATGATGGCGTAAAGAAGGGGCTTGATGCCGCATTGAGGAAACTGATGGAGAGGCTTTTGGGTCACGCATACTATCATTCGATCAACAGGCTGCGATGGCATTATGCGTCCATAGTCGGTCGAGCTAGGATAACGGTCGCCTCATCTCTGTGGGCAGACGGTCAGATTGCTGCAATCGCGGTCGTACATGGATTCACCATAGCTACGCGAGATATTGCGCCTTTGTCGCTGCCGGAGTGCGAGTCATCAACTTCGGAAGAAATGATCTTAGGTGTTTTGTGTTAATGGTAGTTATCAAAGGAACATCATTATGCGAGAACGAAAGTAGATGCGGAATTGACTGTCAAATTTTGCCAAACTACTCTGTAAGTGTCACCGTTTGTGGTTGTGTGAGACAGTTTTATGCTTAGCAAGCATAAAGTGATTGATTTATATGTAACTGGAATTGTAAATAAGTTTTGTAATCAGAAGGTCCGGAGTTCGATTCTTAGGTGTCGGCACCATAAATCAAGTAGTTATAAGTTAAATGTCTAGTGTAAAAACTCATTGCTACCATATTGCTACCTTTGCGTTAATGAAGATAGCCATACAGTAAAAGTGCGACAGCACTGACACGAGCTACTAACCAGTGCATTTTCATCAAACGGATAAAGTTATTAAGCGACAATTTAACCTACCAGATCAGATTGTTAGCAACACCTAGTCACGGTTGCTATAACGCACTTCTCCCCTTTCCATACTCAAACATTGTTCCTTTCACGATGACAAACATCAATATAACTATTTATGCACTTAACATGGTTAGTAAGGTATGCGCATGATCAGCCGCTTTGCTACCAAGTGGTGTTCAAATAGCCTCCATCTACTTGGGTGATGAAACCACCTTCAAACAGGCGCTCGGCAGCGGCGATCACCGAAGGATCAGCATTTTTATGAATCTTTATGCCCTCAAGACTCGCAGAGGAACCATAAAGCACTAACACACGCAGTTCGGCCAGATTTTCTTCGAATAAGACATTTGATCTCCTAAGTTATTCTTAATTTATGGATTAGCATCTTCTTTGCCAATCTTACATTAAAAACTATCAATGAATACGCAAAGATACATTTATGTATGGAATGGCCTTTCATTTGGCGGATTATAGTAGATCCAGATTCATAAATCGGATTTAACTTATTGTCTTAAAGGCAAAACCTTTATATTCTTCGGCTGATTGCCAAGAGTATATTTGTAGCCCCCCCATGTGACTTAGACGGGGAGAGCTAAATGACGTATTTGTTATATGTATTAAGAGTTTTTCTATTCTGAAGCTAATTAAGTAATAAGGAGTTAGGAGAACTTAACCATGTTATACGACATTCTATTACAGGTTATGCGACATTTTTTGTCGTATATATTACGTTAGGCACACATGGTCACCTCGAACGCTATCCAAAGAACGATTCAAATTCGTTATGCTGGCCAGATTGGCACGGCTTTCTTTATTGATGTCGATTCACGGCAGTACTTGGTCACCGGAAAGCACATAGTTCCGGACCTACAAGATGAAGTCTTCATCTCCATCTTGCATAACAACAACTGGTCCGATATTGGTGTGCGCCTAGTCGGACACGCGCCTGGAAAAGCTGATATCTCCGTGCTTGCTCTTCCTTATCGCATCGCTGGCGCTGACCTAACATTGCCTCCGGACGCGACGAGTTTAACGGTCGGACAGGAGGCTTTCTTTTTGGGATTCCCATTTGGTCTCTTTGGCGAGATGGGGACGGCCAACAACGACTACCCGCTGCCATTCGTCAAGCGAGCTACCGTAAGTTGTTTCGAGCACAACCAGCACGGCCTTCATCTCATATTCCTTGATGGAAATAACAATCCAGGGTTCTCTGGGGGGCCCGTTGTCTTCCGCCATTCTGGAACGACTGAGTTTCGTGTCGCAGGCGTTATTTCCGGGTACCGCTATGTTGACCAACCTGTCTATCAGGGAACTGAGATGCTACCGCTTAGAACCCCAGCTCCTACCGGGATTATTTATCTCTACGGGATTGGATATGCAACCTCGCTGGCACGTGGGAATCCCATTGGTCCTCAATGTGTGTCTAACTCCACGTTAGCCTCCATCAGATTCGGAAAATATTTTTAAAGTGGAAGTCATAATCTCTCTAATTGCATTAGCGGTGTCATTAACTGCATTGATATTCAGTGTTCGAAGTTATTGGCGAAAATCTGGAATATATGTGCGCGGCCAGTATTCAGTTCATTCAAGCTCATACTGTAAAGATAAATATGTTGGCAGTATTACCTTAGAAAACGTCAAGGACAGACCTGTCGTAATATTCAAGGTCTTTTTACTCGTAGGTCGAAACTATTATATTGAACTGGAAAACTTTGAGCATGACCCAAAGATTCTAAAGCCATATGAAGTCTACTCAAATCAATACGACCCTGTAGACTTCTATAGCGTAAATATGAGGCGCATTAAGCTTAACGAGCTTCTTGACTCGAAAAAAGTTAAATCCAATCTTGTTTTAGCTACATCAAATGGTAGATATACAGTTGGTGAATGGATTAAGCGCTGGGACCCAGTCAGTGATTTTTTTAATAATCACATGACGGCATTAATATACCCAATGCGATCAACGTATAAAAATAAGTGCTTCGGCTCTGAAGTAAAATACATTGTTGATATAAAAACTGAGGATGGAAAAGAGGAAACTATCGCTATTTATCCCCGCGATCATGAAATACGCAAATTCAGGAAGTTCTCATTAACTAAAGAATGTCTTGAATCTAAAGACTCTTTGGAAGAGCTCTTACTAGAAAGGGCTTTTGAGGGAGATCTAAAGTGTGTCAATATCGTGGTTCATGATATCGAGGAATGGCGGAAAGAGAGATACGGAAACGACTATCAAGAAGTTATTGAGGCTAAATATTGCAATTGGTTTATGTATGAGGTTTTAGGGCGAGCTGTTACCAAGTTTAGTGATATCCGTCTGTATTTTGTTAATCGCAAACATCGCAAGGCTAACAAGGCATTGCAGCGGACAAGCGTATCCCTCCAACCCCACCACCTACCCACATTCCTTCAACAATGCTTCAATATCCTCCGGTGCGAACGGCAGCAATTCATCGATTCGGCTGTTAGGCCAGGTGGGGAGTTTTTCGAGGGTGTCGGCTAGCCATTGTGCGGGGTTGAGGCCGTTGAGTTTTGCGGTGCCGAGTAGGGTTTGGATGGCGGCGGCACGTTTTCCGGCGCGTTCGGAGCCGGTGAACAGCCAGTTTTTCTTGCCGAGCGCGATGGGGCGAATAGTGTTTTCGACGGGGTTGTTGTCAATCGGCAGGTGTCCGCTGCCGGCGTAGCGGATCAGGCTTTGCCAGCGCTTCAAGGTGTAGTCGATGGCTTTGGCGGTACCGCCGCCATCGGCGGTTTGGGCACGGGTTTGCAGTAACCAGTCGTGCAACGATTGCAGGATCGGCAGGCTTTTTTCTGCGCGTAGTATCTGCCGGGCTTCGGTCGATAAGTGCTTGCCTTCGGCTTCGGCGGCGTAAAGTCCGCCAATGCGTTGCAGCACCTCATACGCGACGGTGCTGGCATTGGCTTGGTGCAGGTCGAAGAATTTGCGGCGTGCGTGCGCCCAACAGCCGAGTTCGATGCAGTTGCCGACGAGGGTGAACAGCGATTGTAACCGCCATAGTCGTCGACCAGCAAGTGGCCTTGCCAGCTGTTGAGGAAGTTCTGCACATGTTTGCCACTACGGCTGGTTTGGTAGTCGAATACGATGATGCGCGGCCCCAACTCAAAATCGTTGCTGCGATACGCCCACAGGTAGGCACGCTGCGTTTTCCGCTGCCGGGATCAAGTTGCGCCACCGGGTTTCGTCGGCGTGTAACACAGAGCCTTGCACCAAGTGCAAATCAGCCGGTCAACCAGCGGTTGCAGTCGCCGCCGACGCGTCCGATCCATTCCGCCAACGTGAAAGCGATAAAATGACACCTTCCCGGGCGGCGATTTGTGCGATGCGATACAGCGGCAGGTGATCGAGGTATTTGCAGATCGTGATCCAAGCAAGCAGTCCGGTTGCCGCGCATACCGTCGACGACGGCGGTGGCACGGGTTCCGCGACCACGGTTTCGCAAGCCCGGCAGGCGTATTGCGGGCGGATGTGACGGTGCACGAAGAATTCGGCGGGTTTGACGTCGAGTTGTTCCGGTGACGTCTTCGCCGATTTTACCAGATCGCTGCCGCACTGTTTGCATTGACAGGATTCCGGTTCATGGCGATGTTCGATGCGCGGCAGATGATCCGGCAACGGCTGGCGCCCAGCGTGTGCACGCTTAGGCTTCCGCGGAGCAGGCAGCGGCAGTTGCTCGATTTCCGCTTCGATCGCCGCCGCATCGGTTTGCCAGTCTTCTTCGAACAGGTTGAATTGCACCTGCGACAGCGCTTCGCTCTTCGCGCCGTAGCGAATGCGGCGCAAATGTGCCAGTTCCAGCGTCAGTGCCTGATTCTTCGCTTCCAGCATTTTGAGTTCGTTTTGTGCTTGCGTAAGCAGTGATTGAATCAGGTTCGATACCTCGGTTTTAGCTTCCGGCGTAAGGTTCAAATGATCTAATTCGATGGACTGTTTTGCTTGCGTTTTCATGGCGTTATTATACCGCAAAACCCGCGAAAAGTGATGCCAGTATTGGCTTTAGCTATATCTTCGCGCGCAAGATTGCAACCCCAAGCGACGCCAATCCACTCCGGCAATCAACCACTCCCATTGCGATGAAGTCAGTTCCATCCCGCCCGTATCCGAACGCCCCAAACGAACCGTCCCTGATGCAAGCGGCGCTGGCACAACCACACGCCGGTGCCGTCCCACAGCAGCACCTTTGATGCGATTGCCCGCGCGATTGCAAAACACAAACGCCGAACCCGAACACGGTGAGCGCTGTAACGCCTGCTCCACCAACACCGACAAACCGTCGATCCCCCGGCGCATATCCACCGGCGCAACCATCAACCAAATCGTATCCCTCCAACCCCACCACCTACCCACATTCCTTCAACAATGCTTCAATATCCTCCGGTGCGAACGGCAGCAATTCATCGATTCGGCTGTTAGGCCAGGTGGGGAGTTTTTCGAGGTGTCGTCTAGCCATTGTGCGGGTTGAGGCCGTTGAGTTTTGCGGTGCCGAGTAGGGTTTGGATGGCGGCGGCACGTTTTCCGGCGCGTTCCGGAGCCGGTGAACAGCCAGTTTTTCCTTGCCGAGCGCGATGGGGCGAATAGTGTTTTCGACGGGGTTGTTGTCAATCGGCAGGTGTCCGCTGCCGGCGTAGCGGATCAGGCTTTGCCAGCGCTTCAAGGTGTAGTCGATGGCTTTGGCGGTACTGCCGCCATCGGCGGTTTGGGCACGGGTTTGCAGTAACCAGTCGTGCAACGATTGCAGGATCGGCAGGCTTTTTCTGCGCGTAGTATCTGCCGGGCTTCGGTCGATAAGTGCTTGCCTTCGGCTTCGGCGGCGTAAAGTCCGCCAATGCGTTGCAGCACCTCATACGCGACGGTGCTGGCATTGGCTTGGTGCAGGTCGAAGAATTTGCGGCGTGCGTGCGCCCAACAGCCGAGTTCGATGCAGTTGCCGACGAGGGTGAACGGCGATTTGTAACCGGTAAGTCGTCGACCAGCAAGTGGCCTTGCCAGCTGTTGAGGAAGTTCTGCACATGTTTTGCCACTACGGCTGGTTTGGTAGTCGAATCGATGATGCGCGGCCCCAACTCAAAATCGTTGCTGCGATACGCCCACAGGCACGCTGCGTTTTTCCGCCGTGGATCAAGTTGCGCCACCGGGGTTTCGTCGGCGTGTAACACAGAGCCTTGCAATAAGTGCAAAATCAGCCGGTCAACCAGCGGTTGCAGTGCCACGCCGACGCGTCCGATCCATTCCGCCAACGTGGAAAGCGATAAATGACACCTTCCCGGGCGGCGATTTGTGCGATGCGATACAGCGGCAGGTGATCGAGGTATTTGCAGATCGTGATCCAAGCAAGCAGTCCGGTGTTGCCATACCGCCGTCGATGACGGCGGGTGGCACGGGTTCCGCGACCACGGTTTCGCAAGCCCGGCAGGCGTATTGCGGGCGGATGTGACGGTGCACGAAGAATTCGGCGGGTTTGACGTCGAGTTGTTCGGTGACGTCTTCGCCGATTTTTACCAGATCGCTGCCGCACTGTTTGCATTGACAGGATTCCGGTTCATGGCGATGTTCGATGCGCGGCAGATGATCCGGCAACGGCTGGCGCCCAGCGTGTGCACGCCAGGCTTCTGCGGAGCAGGCAGCGGCAGTTGCTCGATTTCCGCTTCGATCGCCGCCGCATCGGTTTTGCCAGTCTTCTTCGAACAGGCTGAATTGCACCTGCGACAGCGCTCGGCTCTTCGCGCCGTAGCGAATGCGGCGCAAATGTGCCAATTCCAGCGTCAGTGCCTGATTCTTCGCTTCCAGCATTTTGAGTTCGTTTTGTGCTTGCGTAAGCAGTGATTGAATCAGGTTCGATACCTCGGTTTTAGCTTCCGGCGTAAGGTTCAAATGATCTTAATTCGATGGACTGTTTTGCTTGCGTTTTCATGGCGTTATTATACCGCAAAACCCGCGAAAAGTGATGCCAGTATTGGCTTTAGCTATATCTTCGCGCGCAAGATTGCAACCCCAAGCGACGCTAATCCACTCCGGCAATCAACCACTCCCATTGCGATGAAGTCAGTTTCCATCCCGCCCGTATCCGAACGCCCCAAACGAACCGTCCCTGATGCAAGCGGCGCTGGCACAACCACACGCCGGTGCCGTCCCACAGCACCACCTTTGATGCGATTACCCGCGCGATTGCAAAACACAAACGCCGAACCCGAACACGGTGAGCGCTGTAACGCCCGCTCCACCAACACCGACAAACCGTCGAGTCCCCGGCGCATATCCACCGGCGCAACCATCAACCAAATCTCCCCCGGATTCGCAATCAAAGACACTTCAACAATTCCCCCAACCAATGCGGCGATATCGTCGACGGCAGTTCCAACACATGATCGCCCCGTCCGCGAAGACGCAGCGTATTCGTCGGCATAGGCATTGGTTTGATCGTTACCGGAACCAACGCAGGCGGCCAAATAACTTGACCGGCACGATGCTTGCGAACCCAATTGCCAAACGTCTTGGTATTCAAACCATGTTCCCGGCAATAAGCCGCCGCGACTTACCGCTGGTTTGCCATGCTTCGATATGAATTCGTCGTACTTTGATGATGACATCGTTCCTCCTTGTAAAAGGTTTGGAGGATAGCGATGTTGTATCAGGGTGTTAATGTGGAAGGGTTGGAGGCTTACACCAAATCTCCCCCGGATTCGCAATCAAAGACACTTCAACAATTCCCCCAACCAATGCGGCGATATCGTCGACGGCAGTTCCAACACATGATCGCCCCGTCCGCGAAGACGCAGCGTATTCGTCGGCATAGGCATTGGTTTGATCGTTACCGGAACCAACGCAGGCGGCCAAGTAACTTGACCGGCACGATGCTTGCGAACCCAATTGCCAAACGTCTTGGTATTCAAAACCATGTTCCCGGCAATAAGCCGCCGCACGACTTACCGCTGGTTTGCCATGCTTCGATATGAATTCGTCGTGCTTCGATGATGACATCGTTCCTCCTTGTAAAAGGTTTGAGGATAGCGATGTTGTATCAGGGTGTTAATGTGGAAGGGTTGGAGGCTTACGGACAAGCCGCTGAATGCGGCGTTACATATATACCGAAATCTTAATAAACCAGTTACCAGTTTTATCCGCTTTGGTGAGCCATCGGGTTAGCGAAAATGCTGGCCCTTTATTCTTTTATGAGGAAACGCTTGGGTAACTCTTTAGCGGATTTAGACTAATCCCGATATAGCGTAGCAACACGCCACGACCAAACCGATTGAATACACGCCCGATAAACTGAATACGCTCTCCCTGTCAGTATTCAACCGCTTTACCGGTGCAAGGTTACTGGATCAGCACTCCCAATCCTCATGCCCCAAAGGCGTACTGTTTAACATCTCCCGATACTGCCGCCACTGCGGAACATGAATTTCCATTAGCGCTACAAATCGCTCGTTGTGATGCCGCTCCAGCAGATGCACCAACTCATGCACCACAATGTATTCCAAACACTGTACTGGCTTCTTAGCCAACTCCAGATTGAACCAGACACGCCCTGCGGCCGCGTTGCAGCTTCCCCACTTGGTTTTCATCTTCTTGATGCCCCAATCGGCGACTTGAACACCGAGGATAGGCTGCCACTTCTCCAGCAAGGGCGGGATTAGCGCCTTGAGTTGCTCCCGATGCCAGCGCAACAAGATAGCCTCTCGCTGCGCGGAAGAGGTTCCAGGACGCACGAACAGGTCGAGGCTGGCGATACCGCGCAGAGCGACTCGGGCGGGGGCATTGTCCTCATGTACACGCAGGCGATAGCGCCGTCCGAGGAAGTAGTGACTTTCGCCATTTACCATCTCGCGCTCGGATTGGCGCGGTTGTCCGACGAACTTGGCCTTCTGTCGCTTGATCCAACCCAGCTTGTCGATTACTGCGAGGCGCACGGCTTCATCACTTACCACCAGCGGTGCCGCCACCCGCACCCGACCCTTGGGTGGATAGACGCCAAGATGCAGGTTCTTGATGTCCTTGCGTACCACTTCCACCTTGATGCCGCTGACGGTGAGGTGATGAGTCTCAGTAGTCATTCTGGTGCTTGGCCAATTCCAGAATCTGGTCAGCAAGGATGTCGTTAATGAGCGCCGCCGGTTGGGTCTTTGCGTCGGAGTGGCGCGGACCCGCACTTTCTTCGTTTTCATCGTGTTGTCCCGCCAGCCATCCATGCGAGCAGACTGAATCGCCGCATCCACCGCCAGCGCCAGCCCCTCGTCCCTGCCCAGATTGTTGTAAAGCGCCCGCTGTGCCGCCGTCTTGAGGCTCGCCGGATACCCACCGGAGCCGCCGCCCGGCATCACCGCCTCCCTGGTCAGCTTGGCGATCTTCTCCAGATACTCCTTGTAGGTCACCGCACCCTTGCGCCGCAGCTCGATCAGCGCATCCAGCAGCTTCGACATCTTGTCGTAGTAGGCCGGATCAACCGGCGACTCGTTGATGATCAGCTTGCGGACGTTGTTCTCGATGGTTTCGGCCACCGCTTCCTCGGTCTTCATGATCCCTTTGAGCTTCGCGTCCGCCGCGTCCGGGCCGCGCTCGACGATCAACTGGATCAGGCTCATGTCGTCGAAGGCGGAAATCTTCTCGCTTTCCTCGGCGCGGATGTAGGTGTCGATCAGGTGGCGCATCGCTGGCTCATACGCCTTCAGGTCAATGTAGTCGCCGCTGGCCAGCCGCACTTCGTCGCGCACCTTGCTGGTGTGATCCACCTCGGCCTTGATCGTCTCGATCTCGTCCGGCTTGTATCCCGCTTCCGCCAGTTCGCTGGCGATGCTGGCGTAAGCGCGCAGCAGTGCCGCCACAAACTTGTACAGCTTCAGCCGCTTCGGTTCGTTGTCCTTGAGTTGGTCGACATTACCTGACTCGATGGCGCAGAAATAGTGCAGGTAGGCTGCCGAATCCCTCGGTACCGCCACCGGCTCGCATAACGCCCTGACCGCCTCGCGGGCTTCTTCCAGGTGTTCCCGTGCCTTGTCCAGCCGGTTTTCCAGCAGACCGGCCACATCCTCCTTGTCGTAGCCGTCCAGCGCGCCGCTGGTGTAATCCCCCACCGCGCCTTCCAGACTCTTGAACAAATCCTTGTAGTCGATGATGTAGCCGTATTCCTTGTCGTCGCCGTCCAGCCGATTGACGCGGCAAATGGCCTGAAACAGGCCGTGGTCGCGCATCTGCTTGTCGATGTAGAGGTAGGTGGCCGGTGGCGCATCGAAGCCGGTGAGCAGCTTGTCCACCACGATCAAGAGCTTCATCTGCCCCGGCTCATGGATAAACTTCTTCTTCACCTCTTTCTCGAACTGTTCCACCTTGCTGATTGCTTCTCTCTGCTGGCTCATTGAACCAATCGGCCAGCATCTGGCGATAGACGCCGTACTTGAATAGGTTGTCAGTCTCACCTGCGCCGGTCTCCTCGCCCTTGGTATCAGCAATACTGGGGGCGTAGCTGGTGACGATGGCGCACTTGCCCTTGAGCTCACTCTTGGCGAATAGCTCATAGAACTTGCACGCCTCGTAGATGCTGCCCGCTACCAGCATGGCGTTGCCGTGGCCGTCCATTAGGCGCGGGCGGGTTGCCATGTCCAGCAAAATGTCGGCGACGATGATCGAAAGCCGATCCTGGCTGGACAACACCCGCTGCATGGTTCCCCACTTTTGCTTGAGCTGCGCGCGGGCCAAGTCATTCAGCCCCTGGGTCTTGGCCTCGAACCACTGGTCGATTTTGTCGCGGTTGGTCAGCGTCTGGTCGATGTCGCGCGCCTCATAGCGCAAATCCAGCACCACGCCCTCGCGCACGGCTTGATCGAATTTGTAGGTGTGGATGTAGCGACCAAAGACCTCGATGCTTTTTTGCTTGTCCGCCTTCAACAGCGGCGTGCCGGTGAAGCCGATAAAGAGCGCATTCGGCAGCAGCGCCTTCATCGCCTTGTGCAGGTCGCCGCTCTGGGTGCGATGGCACTCATCGACGAACACATGGATGTCGCCCTTGGCCTTGAAGTCCGCTGGCAACTTCTTGAGAGAATCGATGAATGCCTGGGTACCCTCGTCGCTGTCTTCCTCTTCGTTTTCTTGGCGGCCAAATTTATGCACGAGCGAGCATAGCAACGATTCGTCGGGCCGATTGAGTGTGTCGATCAGATCGTTGCCGCTGGTGGTGCGGTAGATTTGTTCATTCACCCCCTTGAAGACTGTCTCGATCTGCTGATCCAGTTCGGTGCGATCGGTGATGATCAGCACCCGCCCGCCTTCGCGGTTCTCGCGTATCCACTTGGCTAGCCATACCATGGTGAGCGATTTGCCGCTACCCTGGGTATGCCAGATGATACCGCCCTCGCGGCGTTGGATGAACTCCTGCGCGGCCTTCACGCCGAAATACTGGTTCTGGCGGCACAGTTTCTTGGTACCGGCATCGAACACGATGTAGTCGTGGATCAGTTCCAGTAGCCGCGACTTCCGGCAGACCTGCAACAGGTTGCGGTCCAGCAGGTTCGGCTCACCTACATAGGGGCCGGTATCCTCCACCCAGCGCAGGTAATACTTCTCCGGCGTCTCGATCGTCGCGTAGCGCAAGCCCTCACTGTCGTTGCCCGCCATCACCCACTGCATGGTCGAGAAAAAGGGCTGGATGAATTCCTTCTTCTGGTTGTCCAGATTCTGGCGGATACCCTCGGCCACCGACACGGTGGAGCGTTTCAGTTCCAGCACACCCAGCGCGATGCCATTGATGTAGATCACCACGTCCGGGCGCTTAGTGCTGGCCTTAGCATCGATGCCCTTGACCGTCACCTCCTCGGCGATGGCGAAGTGATTATTCTCTGGGTTCTTCCAGTCGATCAGCCAGACCGTGGCCCGGTTCTCGCCCGCGCCAGGTTGCACCTTCACACCATAGCGCAGCAAGTCGTAGACCTCCTTGTTGCGGTCGTAGAGGCTCTTGCTGGTATCCGTCGCCACCTTGTTCAGCTCGTGCAGCGCCCGGTTGATCAGCGTGTCGCTCACACCCTGCTGGGTCAGCCAGCCGCGCAGTAGGGTTAGCTCGAGGTTGTGATTGTTGAGGTCGGCTCTGTCGCCGAGGTAGTCGTAGCAAAGCCGTTCCCGGAACAGCGCGACGACGCGGGCTTGGGTTTGCTTTTCGATTTGGCCGACGGTGGTCATACGAGGCGAATCCTTCCGGTCAGCAGTTCCTGCATCATGCCCTGCTTGAGTGCGCGGGTCTTGTCGCGACGGGCTTCGAGGGCGGCGATCTCGGCGTCCATGTCGGAGAGGACGGAGGCGATGGCGGTTTGTTCTGTTTTGTCCGAAGGGAGAGGAAATGAAAATCTTCCCATTTCGTCACGGTTGATCTTCGGCATTCCGCTACGAACCGAGACGGATTCAGCATACTTTGTGAATCGGCGCCCCAAGATGACGGCCAACATAAAACCAGACACAACATCATTCGTCGGCTTAAGGGGATACATGTCTGCACTGCAAAGTCCGCTGGAGTCAGCAAGGAAAGCTTTTTGCAGGTACGGGTTGATCTTGCCGTAGACGATGTCCCCCGCTGAAAATAGGTACTTGCCGCTGATGGCCCCTTGCTCAGCAGCGGTTTGGCGAGCTATCAATTTTCCTGTACCGCTTTCTACATGAGCAGGCCCAACTAGCACCATTGACTTGTACGGTTCGATCTTTGGATCAGCTTGTCCCTGCGCTATCCGAACCGCTGTCAATAGTGGCCTAACTTCCCAATCCTCAGGAATCGCGCCAATTTCAGTTTTTTTGTAACTGTGCTTGGCACCAAACCCCGGTAGGCGGGTTTGGCCGGTGAGGAGTTGCTGCATGGCGGCCTGTTTGAGGTCGCGCTTCTTGGCGATGAACTGGTCGAGCTTGGCGAGCAGGGCATCCACATCCGACAGCGCGGCGGCGATGGCGCGTTGTTCGGGAAGTGGGGGCACTAAGACCTTGAGCTTCTTTAAATCTGTCTTGTTAATTTTCGGGTGACCACTGCCTGCAATAAGGTCACGCATACGAGCCTGACCGAAATTGGATGCCGTGAAGTGATACAGAAAGTCATACTGCACCTTCTTTGGATTTGATCGCACCACAATCATGTTGGGTGCGATTGTTGCTGCTCCGAGGTTTTCTGGCATTAGGAATGTCTCGCCGACGTTCGCACCAATGTTCGCAACCAATAATTCATTACCGAACAGATTTGACTTTTCGAGGAATTTATAGCTGTCCTTATCAACGTATTTCTGCGTGTCATGACCAAGCCCGAGACGTAAGTCATACAGCCGAACATAGAGGGCGAACTTCGGGACATCGAAAACACGAACATTATTTCGCAGTGACTCAAAACTCCCTGCTGCAACAAAGTCAGTCATTTCACTGATTTCGGTCACTAATTCTCGGCACTCCCACTCCTGCGGAATCACCCCCGCCTCAGTCTGCTTGTATCCCGCCGGAACCGCGCTCATTGCAGGAGACTCCCACAGAAAGTCGGCGCTGGCAGGACGGCGTTGAGGTGCGTCACTGCCATACGAACCCCATCTTTTTCAGGTGCTCATCGACGCGGGCGGCGAGGGTCTCCACTTCTTCCGCCAGCCGGGGCAGCGGCGTGGCGTAGCGCTCAGTCAGTTGCCGGATGCGTCCGGTCAGGGCTTGGCTAACGCGATCCAGTTCGCCCTGTACTTGTGCCGCCAGCGTGGCGAGCCATTTGTCTTCCACCACCAGAGTCTTGATCTCGACCTCGGTGAGCTTGGCGTATTGGGCGGCCACCTGGGTGTCGAGCGCCTTCTGTGCGTCCTTTACCGCCTTGCCAGCGGCGGCTTCCTCTTCGATCAAGTCGGCGTAGGCGTCGAGCAGCTTGCGTTCCTCCAAGGCGTCCATGTCGCGCTTGATCTCGGTCTGCCGCGCCTTGACGCTGACCTTGGTGAGTTTGCCCTTGTCGTTCTTCGCTTCGGCCAGCAGTCCGTCCTCGCCACCATGTTCCTCGTCCATCTCCTCCATCTGGCGGCTGATGGCGTCGCGCTCGGCTTCGCGTTGTTCGATGGTGGTCTGTTCAACGGCGAAATAGCGGGCGACGATCAGCGCGGGCGGGATCAAGTCGGTGTTGGGCTTACCATCCTGTAGGGCCTGCCAGCCGTCGCTGGCGATCATCCAGGCATCGTCCTGCATGGTCTCAGCCCAGTAGTCCATCAGGTGCTGATAGACGCCGTAGGGGTCGATCAACGAGGCGATGGCATCATGACTACGAAATGTTTCCAGCAGGTTTTCCGAGAGCGTCTCGATCAGCAGCTTGGGACGATCGCCAATCCGGATACCGGTGAGCAGTGGGGTGTTGGCGGCCTTCCATGTGCCGAACAGCGTCGTTACCGTCTGGTTAAAGGCGGTGAATTCGGGGTGACCGAAGATGGCGGCCTTGACTTGACCCGCCTCGACCCTGGGTTGGCTATAACCGGGGCGCTCGGCGGCGTTGGTCAGCGGGCCAAACAGTTCGCGGCGCACGCTGGGGAAAACCTTCCAATAGGCGGCAAGGCCGTCGATGTCAGCATTGGGGATGCCGCCTTTGAGGTGGGCCTCGATGTCCTGCACGTCTTCCGGGGAGGTCGAGTCGATGTAGCGCGGCAGGTTCAGATTGAAGTCATTGCCCTCAACCTCGGCCAGCGGCACCAGGCGCGAGTACTTGGGCGTTTCCAGTTGACGGGTAAAGGTATCGACGATCTTGTGGATATCTTGCGCCCGCAGCCGGTTCTTGTTGCCATCCTTGATGAAGCCACGGCTTCCATCGATCATGAAGATGCCGCTGTTGCCAAAAGCGCGCCCGGCCGCACCTTCCTTGTCGAGAACGATGATGCAGGCGGGGATGCCGGTGCCGTAGAACAGGTTGGCGGGCAGGCCGATGATGCCCTTGATATAGCCCTGTTTGACGATGCGGGTGCGAATAGCCGCTTCGGCCCCGCCGCGGAATAATACGCCATGCGGCAGAATCACTGCCGCCTTGCCGGTGCTCTTGAGGCTTTTGAGCATATGCAGCAGGAAGGCGTAGTCGCCATTCTTCGCCGGGGGTGTTCCATACTCAAAGCGGTTATACAGATCATTGGCTGGATCAAATCCGGTCGTCCATGATTTGACCGAGAAAGGTGGATTGGCGACTACGTAATCGAAGGTCTTGAGGCTGCCGTCGGCGTTCTTGTAGTGCGGGTGTGCGAGCGCGTTGTCCTGCCAGATTTCCGCCGTAGGGCAATCGTGCAGCACCATGTTCATCCGCGCCAGCGCCGAGGTGGCGTTGTCCATCTCCTGCCCGTACAGCGCGAGGTCGAGCCCGGTTCGGCTCTTGGCTTCGTCGTGCGCTTTCAGCAACAGCGAGCCGGAGCCGCAGGTCGGGTCATAAATGCTCTGCGCGGCATGGCTGGCTTTGCCGAGGTCAATGACCATGGCCATAATGCGTGAGACTTCCGCCGGGGTGTAGAATTGCCCCTTGCTCTTGCCCGATTCAGTGGCGAAGTGGCGCATCAGGTATTCGTAGGCATCGCCCAGCAGATCGTCGCCCTCAGCCCGGTTGCGACCGAAATCCAGCCCCTCGAAGATGGCGACCAGCTTGGTGAGACGATCGACCATGGCCTGCGCCTTGCCAAGCTTTTCCTCATCGTTGAAGTCGGCGACGTTGATCGCGCCCTTAAGGCTGTCGTTGGTGTCGGCCAGCTTGCCGATAATCTTGTTGATCTTGTCGCCGATCTCCTTGTCACCTTTAGCCGCCACCATATCGGCAAAACCGCCGCCTGCGGGCACGTTGATCAGGGCGTTGGGGTCACCGGCGTATTTGTCGGAGACGTATTTGACGAACAGCAGGACGAGGACGTAATCCTTGTATTGACTGGCATCCATACCGCCGCGCAGTTCGTCGCAGGATTGCCAGAGGGAGGAATAGAGTTCGGACTTCTTAAGAGCCATGGGGTTTAGTGTGGGTTGGAGACGGGTACTGGAAGTGGGTTACTCTACAGCATGGACGGTTATAAGACAAAGAGATTGAATCACCTTGTCATGATGGTTCCCACGTTCCCAATTTGAGTAAAGCAGGGCTCAGATCTTCATACCCAGCTGTTTCTCCACCCGCACGGCGCGGTATGTTGTAGCACGGGTTTAACGGCAACCTCGGCATTTTCGACGCTGCGTGCACCTTCAGCTACCGCGTTGGCCATAATTTCGATATGACCATACATGCTGTAGTACAAGACAAGAATTTTTGCCATGGCATACTCCTGATTGATGGGGTTGTGAACTAAAACTTTGCTAAAGATTGAATAGTACTCGTTCTAATTAGTGCAGTGTCTCTCAAATGTGCATACTTTTAGACTGTGGCCTGTGACTGCGTCATGGCGTTACGGGCACGCTGAATTTTTCGCAAAATTTCTTCACCTCTGGCATTCCAAACATAACGTTTTGGATTTTGATTGCGGTCAGCCAAATAGGTGAGAATTTTATCGGCCAATTCCTTGATCGAAGCAAAGCTGCCACTGACGATCTGGTCAGTCAGATCGCGGAAAAACGCTCGACCAGGTTAAGCCATGAGGACGAAGTTGGCGTGAAGTGCATGTGGAATCTGGGATGCTTGGCCAGCCATGCTTTTACCTCGGGATACTTGTGGGTTGCGTAATTGTCGGCGATCAGATGAATATCCAAATCTTTTGGTGTTTCCCGCTCGATTTTCTTGAGGAACGCCAGCCATTCCTGATGCCGGTGTTGTTTGGCGATGGTTGTGATCAGTTTACCTTCCAGATAGTTTAGCGCAGCAAACAAAGTCAAAGTGCCATGGCGAATATAATCGTGCGTTGTGGTCTTGATATGTCCGATGCCCAGCGGCAATCCCGGCTGGGTACGCTCCAGCGCCTGACATTGTGATTTCTCGTCGCAGCACAGCACCAGCGCTTTTTCCGGTGGATTGAGATACAGGCCGATGACATCCCAGAATTTTTCCTGGAAATGCGCATCGTTCGACAGCTTGAAGGTTCGGGTCAGGTGCGGCTTGATGTCGTTTGCAGCCCGCAGCGTTGCACGCTGGCCGTCGAAATGCCTGCCGCTTGCGCCATAGTGCGGCAACTCCAGCGTCCCAGGTTGGCGGGCGGGCGCGTTACTGTCTCCAGCACTTTCTTGACCGCCGTGTCGGGCAACGAAGGCTTGCGGCCACGCCCAGGTGCGTCCGTGAGACCGGCCAACCGTTCCTTGACGAAGCGCTGATACCAGTGACTCACCGTCACACGTGTCACTCCGGCTTTCGCACCGATTGCTTCCCTGTGTATGCCCCTCAGCCGCCAGCAAAATGATTTGTGCGCGTTGCCGATCCCTTACTGACACGGTGCTGGCGCGTAACCGCCTGTTCAGCTCTCGTTTTTCTTCTCCCGTAAGTGCAATCCTAGTCTTTGCCATAATTCGCTCCCCAAAACAGTTCGTACTTCGAGTATAAGCAAATTCAAAACAATGTAAAGTCATTTGGAAGACACTACATTAGCTAGTATTAATATTCATGAAAATAAAATCAGAAAGTGTTATTTTAAACCTTCTGTATTTACTCCAACTTGGTAGTATGCAACCGTAATGCATTGCCGATCACGCTGACTGAAGATAGCGCCATCGCAGCCGCAGCAAAAATCGGTGACAGCAAGATGCCGAAAAACGGATACAGCACTCCGGCTGCGATCGGTATGCCAGCTGCATTGTAGATAAAGGCGAAGAACAGATTTTGGCGGATGTTACGCATGGTTGCTTCGGATAGGCGCCGTGCCCGGACGATACCCAGCAGATCGCCGCGCAGCGAGGTTACGCCCGCGCTTTCAATCGCAACATCGGTGCCCGTACCCATGGCAATGCCAACATCGGCGGTGGCCAAAGCCGGAGCATCGTTGACACCATCACCCGCCATTGCGACTACTCGCCCTTGTTCGCGCAATCGCGTTACGATTGCCGCTTTCTGATCGGGTAACACTTCCGCTTCCACTTCGTTGATACCTAGTTGCCGAGCGACTGCTTCAGCCGTAATGCGATTGTCACCGGTCAGCATGACGATGCGGATGCCGTCGGCGTGCAGAGCATCAATAGCGGCGGGTGTCGATTCCTTCACCGGATCGGCGATAGCGACAATACCGGCAGTTGCTCCATCGACTGCTACGAAGATCACTGTCGCCCCATTCTGACGCAGTTCATCTGCTTGCGTTTCCAATACCCGGGTATCAATATTCAGTTCTGCGAGAAATTTGGTATTACCCAGGATAATTCGGTGACCATCGACATTCCCGAGTACGCCTTTGCCAGTCGGCGAATCAAAGTCGGTTGCCTTGGCCAGCACAATCGAGCGCTCCTTGCCTGCAGCTACGATGGCAGCAGCCAAGGGATGCTCACTTCCTTGTTCCAGGCTAGCTGCAAGGCGTAGCAGCTCGTTTTCGTCGATATTGCCAGCAACACGAATTGCCGTGACCCTGGGTCTGCCTTCAGTTAGCGTACCGGTCTTGTCAATCACGATAGTATCGATCTTTTCCATGCGTTCCAATGCTTCGGCGTTCTTGATCAGGACACCTTCGGTCGCGCCCCGTCCCACACCCATCATGATCGACATCGGCGTCGCCAAACCCAACGCGCACGGACAGGCGATGATCAGCACGCTGACGGCGGCAATCAGCGCATATCCCATAGCGGGTGGAGGCCCCCAGATCGACCAGGCGGCAAAAGCAAGTATGGCGATCAGAATGACTGCCGGAACGAACCAGCCAGCAACGATGTCAGTCAGCCGCTGGATCGGTGCACGAGAGCGCTGCGCTTGCGATACCATGCGAACGATCTGCGCCAGCATCGTGTCACGCCCAACTCTCTCCGCGCGCATCACGAAACTGCCTTGACCGTTGATGGTGCCGCCGATCACTTTGTCGGCGGGTTGCTTGCGAACCGGCATGGATTCGCCGGTTACCATCGACTCGTCAATGTTTGAGCTACCCTCGATCACTTTGCCGTCGACGGGTACTCGGTCGCCGGGGCGAACTCTCAGGCGGTTGCCTGCTACCACCTGATCCAGGCCAATTTCCTCTTCCATATCGGCATCGTCAAGACGGCGGGCGGTAGTTGGCGACAAATTGAGCAAGGCTTTGATCGCACCGGAAGTACGTTCGCGCGCTCGCAATTCCAGCACTTGGCCCAATAACACCAGCACGGTGATAACCGCCGCAGCCTCGAAATAAACTGCGACCGACCCATCACTACTGCGGAAAGCATCGGGAAAGAGATCAGGCGCAACGGTGGCAACGATGCTATAGATCCATGCCACACCGGTACCCATCGCAATGAGCGTGAACATATTCAGCGCGCGGTTCATGATCGATTGCCACCCGCGTACGAAGAATGGCCATCCTGCCCATAATACGACTGGTGTCGCCAACGACAATTGCACCCAATTAGAAGTTTGTATAGACATGAGGTGCAGTCCAATTAGATGGCCGCCCATCTCCAGAATAAAGACTGGCGCAGTCAATATGAGGCCAATCCAGAAGCGACGAGTCATATCGGCGAGTTCCGGACTGGGCGCATCGTCGAGCGACACTTCTGCCGGTTCCAATGCCATGCCGCAGATCGGACAATTTCCCGGTCCGACTTGCCGGATTTGTGGATGCATCGGACAAGTATAGCTAGTGTCGGATGCGGATTCCTCGATTGGGGTCTTGCCCGCTAGATAAATATCGGGTTTGGCCACGAATTTATCGTGACAGTGGGCAGAGCAGAAATAGTAAGTTTGTTCATCATGCTCAGCACGACACTTCGCTGTATGTGAATCGACCGGCATGCCGCAAACGGGATCGGTCGCTATAGCACGGTGATTCGTGTGATGATCGTGGTTATGCTGTACATGCTCGTGAAGTTCGTGAGTCATAACTTGCAATCCTTATAGAGCAGGCGTTTTTGCGTTTCGGTACTTTTGCAGCTGATCATATCTTGGTGCTGATAGCTAGTCGAAAGCTCAAACCATTAGTTTTAACTATAGGAAATATAAATACTTTTTTCCTAAAAAAATAGGTATCCAGAACTAAATAGGTTGTCAAACTGTTAAATCCGATGTACCTGAATACTTTATTAAGAAAAATGAATTATTCTAAATGATGAAATTTTATAAGTATTTAGTATGAAGCGCTTGCATAATATAGTTTTTC
This sequence comes from Bacteroidota bacterium, assembly GCA_016718825.1. Lineage (NCBI taxonomy): Bacteria > Pseudomonadati > Bacteroidota > Bacteroidota bacterium. The sequence goes on from JADKCL010000036.1 coordinate 26,106, forward strand.
CGTTGAAAAAAACCTTTCAGGAACGATTAAATGCGATTCTCTTCTTGTCTGTCTTACTGATATAGCGCTTGAAACTGATCCAATATTGGTTTAACGTTTAAACCAATTGCCAATCAATAAGCTGGATTGGGCATCCACTAGTCAAAAGAGGCTAAGCAATATGTTTAATTTAGGTTCCATGCTCAATTTAGGCTCCACTGAGCCGGTCTTAGGCAAGGCGCATATAATAGTAGAATGCCCAGCCAGTGAGATTTTCCAGTATCTCGGAGAAGGTTTATTCGAAAATTACCCCAAATGGTCGCCAGAAGTTAAAGAACTAGAACAAATCACACCTGGGCCGGTGAAGCTGGGAACTGAAGGGCGGCAAGTGCGTGTTGATCAGGGGCGTCGAACAGAATCTAAGTTTAAAATCTCTACTTATGAACCCGGTGTACGCCTAACGCTCGTTGGAGTATCCGATCCTTATCGCTGTACGTATGAATTACAGGCAATCAATCCTGAAAACTCTACCAAATTGACATTTTCTTTTGAGCTGCTTGAAATTCTGGCAATCATGCGACCTTTCGAAGGGTTAGTCCGAGTCGCCATAAAGGATGGTGCTGAGCGAACGGTTCAGAATATCAAACGTTTGGTCGAAGCAGAAAAATCCAAGAAAGTCTCAATTAGTCAATAATCACTTTAAATCATGCGGCATAGCATCTAAGTATTTAATAATAATCACTTGATATGGGCGTTTTTAGCCCAGCTAAAGTTAAAGGAGGACTGATGACACAAGATGTTGCTTCCAACATTCAGGCACCACGAGTTGATGATCGTCCGGTATGGGATGTGATCTTTGCGGTTTATGGTTATCCGGCATTACTGCTGGCGCATCGACTAAAAGTTTTTGCTTTGCTTGCAGCTGGTCCGCGAACAGTGGAAGATATTTGCAGTTCATTAAATATTAAGCAGCGTCCAGCGGAGGCCATCCTAACCGTAGCTACTGCCTTGGGTTTCTTGTCATTACAAGAAGAGCGTTATTCTCTGACTGCGGTAGCAGAAGAATATTTGCTGGAGAAGAGTCCTAATTATTTTGGATTCTTCTGGGATCTGATGATCGATAATTATCAGGTTTGTTCTTTTTCAACACTGGAAAAGGCAATTCTCACAGATTCTCCCCAGGTTTATGGTGGCGGTGATATTTTTAAATCTCATGAAGAACAGATCGAATTACTGCACCGCTTTACGCGCGGAATGCACAGCTTCAGCATAACCGCAGCATTCGTTTGGCCTGAGGTCATAGATTTTTCCCAGCATCGGGTGATGCTCGATGTGGCAGGAGGCTCAGCCGCTCATTCGATTGGTGCGGCATCAAAGTTACAAAATCTGAAAGTTATATTTCTGGATTTTCGTCAGGTATGCGAAGTGGCTCAGGAATATATTAATCAATATAGCCTGCAGGAGCGGATTAAAACACAAGAAATCAATATCTGGAGTGATCATTGGCCATCGGCTGATCTGCATTTTTTCTCAGATGTCTATCACCATTGGATGCCGGAAAAGTGTCATTTTTTGACCGCAAAGAGTTTCAATAGCCTTGAATCCGGCGGACGCATTGTGATTCATGAAATGCTCTATAACGATGAGAAAAATGGTCCTTTTGCATCCGCTGCTTACAGTATGATAATGATGGGCTGGACCGAGGGCAAGCAATACTCCGGTCTGGAATTGTCAACCATGCTGAAGGAAATAGGCTTTGAGGACATTCAAATCCACAAAGCCTTCGGCTACTACAGTATCGTAACTGGGCGAAAGCCCTAGTTTTTGCTTAAGTTACTATGAGAAGTGAGTTAAGGTTTGGTTTACGCTTTTAATCTCAGCAAACGTCATGTTTAGGGAAAATTTTGGACCGACTTCTTATTTTCCGGATATTAATTGATAGTATCCGTTTCACCATTTACCTGGGAGGCGAGAGCTATAGCAAGACTTTTTAGTTTGTCCAGGTCTTCAAGTCCGTCGAGAAATCGTTTCGGAATACCAGAGAAACCTACTTGGGCGCCTACAAGCGCACCAGTGAGAATAGCGCGGGCTTGATTTTGCCCTCCACCATTGACCGCATGAAGCACAGCAGATTCGAAATCGTTTCGAAAACGAGCAGCAAGATAATAGGTAGCAGGAAGTTGATGATAAATGGCACAGGGCATACCGTACACAATCGACACCTTCCACGCCGGTTCTATGCGTATATCCGCATCTGCGGCAGCTTCAGCCATATAAGACGGCGTGAGCAGGGCGTCTGGTGAGGCGAACCGTCCGGAACGTGGCGGATCGGGATCACCTGAGCGCGGGGGTTGTAAATCGGCAAAGGTAACGGCATGAAAGGGTAGCTTCCCGGATTTTACCAATTCCATCAATTTCCCGGATAGCGTTTTATCCAGCGCATGTCCGCATATTAGCATGCCCAATACCGATGCATAAGCTACGGTCATAGAAATCACGGTATCATCGATCTGGGTAAGACGAGTATTATTTGCGACTACGGTAGCCAGTTCAGTAGGCTGAAACGCATAGCGGACAGCTAGCGCTAATGTGCGCTCAATCGCTTCCGTGTCATCCGCATGACTTCCGGTTTGCCCCCATGGTAATTTCTGTTCTACACGCCGCCTCCATGCTTCCCGAATTGACTGGCTGGTGTAACCACCCGGTCCGCCATCGGTGTGCCGTCGAGAAACGGAAACAATCTTTCACCATTCGGCGGCAAAAATCCGCCTCATTATATCCGCCATGTTCAACGAGGGATTGGAGCGTGAGCGTAAGAATGATACCTGCTTGAGAGAGCTGGCCGGCCTTGCGTCCACTGTGATATCGGCCAGGTTTAGGATCGGTATAGGGTAATCCACTCCCCGTAGTCGCGCCGAAGTTCCGAGATATCGTAATACCAATGCGGACCAAGTCCCAGAGCGTCACCGATAAAACGCCCCATAATGGCACCGGCAGCGCGTTCTTGTGTGAACGTGTTTGTCATGATGATTTTATTTAATCAAGTATTATGCAAGAATTTATACAATGCCTGGGACTTAATGTCTCAATCTCAGATTGTTTTCCCTATATTTACAATCCCCGCATTCCTTTTGTAATCAAATAAAACAAGTTTACAAAAACAGAGTTTGCTACTATGGTTTCTATCTTGTTGTTTGTAATAAATAATATATTTTAAAGCTACTGTCGATTAATGACTTTATCTTTAATCGGAGCGAATTCAAGAATCACCCACAGCTCTTGATATTTGTTAGAGATACTGAAAAAGTTCATAAGTACTTGATAGAAAATCTATTGCCATTTGATGCGCTAAATATAACCTTCTAAAATATAACTGTATTGCAATTGTAGTGCAGAACGTGAAGTTTCTGTTTTCTGTGCTACATATCAAAAGGCAACTGTACTCAGGCAACCTTATTCGCAATATCAATCCGAAACAAGGTAACTGGTAGTTCCTCAGCAATACTTCAAACAAATCCCATTTAATTGAAGCAATCAATAGGCACACTTTTGCCCTCGTCCGTATTTGCTCACCCTGAAAAAGGAGAAATAAAATGTGTAATCTCAAATCTATAAGGGAGTAGCGGCCTATTGCGCTGTTTCAATTAGGCCAGATCGTCGACACACCAGGCGCACTGGAAGCATTGGAGCATGCAGCCATCAACCTAAATTCCTCAGTTGAAGTCACTTAAATCGCTCAAGAATCCCATAGATTAAGGCTTTTGAAATATTCATAGCATCACAGTCAGGTGAGATTTTAGTGAAATAATCAAAATCTGCTGAAAGTGTTGTCATGCCTTGCTCTCAGCTTGTTTCTGTAACTGAGGAGCAGTTACTTTTAGGCCTGAGATCATTGATAGTAATAGATTACAGCCATTTTTAACCTAAATTCCGTCTGAGGAATTTAGAATTATTGCATCTTACAAAAACCAAATTCCAGTCAATAAGTTCTGGGAATGCTCTTCAGCTTCTATCAACCTCTAGCAATGGTATGCAATGGGACACAAACCAGTCAATCAAAGAGTTGCCCGATAAGTGTATTGATTCCATCAAGATGGGCAAATGGGAACCATGGCATCCTAGACCTCGTATTGATTCCTGCCGAAAGCTTTAACGACAGAATGCAGGTTATTGTGAATTTAGGTACACAACCTTTGGCACGATCTCTGGAGCGCAAATTCCGTTCTCAAAGTATCTACTCCTCGTGCCAGGCTTTGAGTTGCCATAGCAGCCGCATCGGTTGATCATGCCCTGTTACAGCGACAGTTGTGGGCGCTACGCCTATTACGGGTGACCCCAGGAAAATATCTGCTGTGGGGTGATCAACTACAACATCCAGATCGTCTAGCAACAGGACCGCGAATTGGTGGCCCAACGCAAATACCGCCCATTACACTCGCTCCCTCCAAAACCCACGCCATCCGGGAAAGGAGACGAAATCGATTTGACTCGCCGAGGGACTTTCGGCGCACCTCGTAGGCCCCGACTTACGCGACAACGTAACGCTTTCCAAAGACCAGCCCGAAGGCAGGGACTGGCCGTACGATCCGCTCCGTCTCTTCACTCACCAAGATGCGTTCACTTGCGGTGCGCGCCTGTGCGCACAAATGCGCAGCCAGATTAACCGCCGGCACACCATGATGGTAAAGAGGCTGTTGGCGCCAAAACCCGTGGCGTCCATAGACGGGTCCATAGCAATGCCAATACGGTGATCGAAGATTGAGTTGATAATTAAGGCGCTGCCATTCCTGCATAATGTTCGAAATTCAGCTCGATCTCAGGGCTGCCTGCAGGGCTTGGCCGGGTACCGCGCGCCCGCCATCTCAACAACCAGCATCATTCCATCGCCTAAATATTTATCAATGCGAGCACCATGGCGCAAAACCAATGGCCCCCCAAACGTTCCAGGTATTCATCTTGAAAAAGGCTGTCGCGTGCTTATGGGTAATTTCTGAAACAACAGATCCGAATGCGTGATATCCGTAAACAACACGGTTCCCCTTGATTGATGTGAGGGTCCACGACCCCAAATGAACCAAATTGGTCGGATCTGAAATATCGTTTGAAACCGCCAAAGCGAGTTTGACGCAAATGGGGTCAATTTTTTTCTCGTCTTCGAACGTAAACAGGTGATCCGGTCTTGGTTGAGAAACTGCACGACACCGACCAGCTCCTCCCGAACTTGAACAGTGGCAAGTAAGGATGTTATTAAGTTTAAAGCAGATTTCGTATCTAAATCTTTCGTGCGCTTTATCGGCCGTCAGAGGTGAATAAATTGAGGTCTTGCGCGTGACAAAACCGCTTCCCCGCTTGACTCCCGTGCAAATCGATTTGCATCTTGACGACGCTCTGCGCTGCGGGGCCATGCAATTAAAAACACCAACGTCTCCTCAGAATAAGGATTACGACAATGATCGAATCGGCCACCGCGCCGATTTGACTGCTGCGCGCAGTGTGTCGAGTTGTTCTTTGTGCTGCTGAATTTCCAAACAGCCCTCGATGCAGCGAATTCATTAGAGTGCTTTTGTTGTTCGAGTGCCGCTTCAATCGGGCACACTTTG
>JADKCL010000037.1 GCA_016718825.1 Bacteroidota bacterium
CACGGTCGTGGAATTCAGGTTACCCAACCCACAGGACAACCCACGAGGCATTGGAAATCGCTGCATTGGTTGCACGGGAATAGCGGTAAATACGTCCATTGAAATAATAAATGACCTCGTTGGCGACGGGATCACAGTCGCCGCAGGATTGGGCATCGGGTTGCGCCATTCCAGTAAAAATACTTGCGCCTGTGTTGGAGCGTGTTATTCCCATCAAGGTTTGCGCGCCACATCCCGCTACCACTGTAGCCATTTCCTTCCAACTGATTGGTGTTGGATTCAACCACATGCCGCGCCAATCAAAGCCCTGTCGTTGTGTAGAGTTGCGTCCCGGTGGCCGAACCGTTTCCAACGGGAAGCCAGGGTTAGCCTCACCCCCGCAGTACCTCGCGCGGATCGGATTGTAGCCTACACCTGAGCAATTAAGCAAATTGGTAGACTGATAATCAAGAATGATCCCGGGAATGGCATTGGGAAGAAGGTTGCATTGACCGAAAACATGCCCGGACAAGAACAAGCACATCAAAACAAGGGTCGCGTAGACTTTCCGCATAAGACTCCGTATTTAGCTTCAAAAGACGGCAGAAGCTAAGCAATTTTCAGGTGATCGGCAAGTTGGCCTACGGATTGGAAAAGCGGCAATCTCCTTGCAAGAAAACTGTCGAAATTCAACCCATTTACCCAACGAACAGACAGACCCTACCGATCCACCTCGCCCAACACGAAGTCGATCGACCCCAAAATAGCGATCAAATCCGCGATCAAAACGCCTCTTGAAATCTCCGGCACCACGCTCAAGTTGCTGAAGCTCGGCCCCTTGGCCTTGCAACGCACAGGAATGTCGCTTTTGCCGTCGGTGATAAAATAGAAGCCCAATTCGCCTTTTGGGGTTTTCTGCACGGGTGTAAAATTCGCCGGCTTTGGGACGTGCCTTGGGCGGGCACATCGCGCGTGGATCAAAATTATCGCCCCTCGGATAGACTTTGGTGAGCTGCTCCAGACATTGCGAAACGATTTTCAAGGATTCGGCGACTTCATCGACACGCACTTGTACGGTCCCAACAGTCGCCAACCTGCCCATTTCGCCTTTTCCGACACAAATCTCAAAATCCAATTCCGGATAGACGGAATAGCCATCCATCCGCCGCAAATCCAGTTTCAGACCTGATCCGCGCAACACAGGCCCAGAACAACCGTAGCTGATCGCGACCTCACGCGGGAGCACGCCGACATTCGCGGTACGTTGCACGAAAATGGGATTTTCCGTGAGCAGACCGTTCAATTCTGCCAATTTCGGCTTGAAATACTGGACAAATTCCGCGCAACGCTCCTCAAATCCGACGGGCAAGTCATAAAACAGGCCGCCAATCCAGATATAATTGTAGAGCATCCTTGCGCCGGAGGCCCATTCGAGCATCTTCAGGATATGGTCTCGGTCACGAAAGCACCACAAAAACGGCGTAACGGCCCCAATATCCAATCCAAACGTGCCAATCGCGACCAAATGGGAGGCAATCCGATTCAATTCCGCCACCAAAACGCGGATGTACTCGACCCTTTTGGGCAGTTTTCCTGCGATGCCCATCATCTGCTCGATCCCCATGACGAAGGCGAGGTTGTTGTTCATCGAGGCGAGGTAATCCAGACGATCGGTGTAGGGAATCGTCTGCGGAAACGGCAGGGATTCGGCATGTTTTTCAAAGCAGCGGTGCAGATAGCCGAGGTGCGGAATGACTTCCAACACGATTTCACCGTCGGTGACGAGCTCCAAGCGCAGGACCCCGTGCGTGCTCGGGTGTTGCGGGCCCATGTTGAGGATCATTTCCTCGCTTGCCAAGTCTTGCAGGCGGGCCTTGCCGGGTGCAGAGCGCCGCAGCAATTCGCGGTAGTCGAGCTCTGTGCGGGCGGCGTTGGGGTGTTGGGTCGTAGCCATCAGTAGGCAGTTTGGATATCGTGGTAGTACTCCGGATTCACATAATCCTTGCGCAGCGGGTGCCCGGTCCAATCCTCAGGCATCAAAATGCGCCGCATGTCGGGATGCCCTTCAAACCAGATTCCGACCAAATCGTAGGCTTCGCGTTCGTGCCAATTCGCTGCAAGCCAAATGCTTGAAACCGATGGAATGACTGGCAATCCGCTAGGATGCGCATCAGGTGCGACTGTGCGGGACACGAAGCACTTGAGCACGATGCGGTGCCCACGAGTGATGCCTGCGAGGTGGTACACGACGCCGATGCGATTGACGGCCGGCCCTTCGTCGACACCGCTGAGACATTCCAAATAATCGACATACCAATCGGGATCGTCACGAAGGAAGCTGCAGACGCCTCTCAGGTGTGCAGGATTAAGTCCAATCCAAGGTTGGGCAACCTCAAAGTTTGAGGATTCGATCGCCTCATTACCGAATTGCTTCTCAATGACTTCCTTTAAAGATTGGGCTGTATCCATGCTTGCTGAAGCCGTAGGACAGATACGGCATTTCCTCCAAATTTTTCTGCAATATCGGTATTTCTCATCAAATGGATAGCCATGCAATAATTGGGCGTACGGATTTGGTATAGCCGTCCTCCTTTGTCGGAGACACGAGGCCCCAACTACCATCATAGTTTCCAGGTACGGATCTAATAACCAATGCCATTGCATGATCTTTGCATCCGGTTCAGGCTGAAGAAGGTGGACAAACCTGATTCCAAAGCGCCTGCCTTGAACACGGAACGCGAAAAGGAAAATGAAGATGGGAACAATGGAAAACGGGGCACAGCACCTCCTAGGCCGTAGCACCTGATGACCAGAGAGGACGATCATGCGCTTCAAACTTCCGGGCAAGCATTCTCTCATGACACCACCAAACACCAATTCCGAATCTTCAGGATCAGCGGTCCAGTCGTTGCACATTGGAGCCCATTGAAAAATTCCTTTCCTCGAAAAAGTTCGCTGTCAAATCCAGCAATTGAAAACTGCTATTCTCGAGATTTTGGATTGGGGTCGCGTTGGATATTTGAGGACGTCCACTGTTTACAAGTTTTTCTTCATGCAAGGAGAGAAAGTGTAAACGACCTCAAAGCTAACCTGATGCACGGATGGATTCAATGGTGTATCAAAATCAGGCCTAAAAATAAGGTTGGGTCCGATAAAGGCAGAAACACGTGGCCCAAGCATCCCACCACCTGGAAGTACAAAGTCATACCCGATGTTCAATTCAGGACCAATATTGCCCCAACGTCGAATTTTGGAAAACTCACGCTGGTAATTCCCTGTGAGGAGGTCACCCTGACCTGAGACAAAGGTGTATATCGAGTAGCTTCCTATAGCGCCCGAGGAGATCAAAACCCCAATCGCTAACCTCAAGTCTAGGCCTTTAAAAGGGTGATAGACAAGACCCGGTGAAACTCTCGTAAAAAAGAGTCCGAGATTCGCATCGATACTTCGAGGATCTTTCACGTTAAAATAATTGTAGCGCATTTGGAAAAATTCAAATCCAATCTCGGTGGATAATGAAACTTTGGGCAAAATTTCGGCGTGCGCACCTAAAGAAAGGTTGGTTGAAATTTGTCGCTTTGCATAATTGGAAGAATATGGTTCAAATCCCATTCTCCCCTGCCACAACCCACCACCAGCAACGAGATACAGTTTTGGAGATTGTGAATATGCTGCTGCGAGCATAAAAAAACTCAATAGAAAAATGAACGACATTTTCATACAAGAATAATTCTAGTGGTTGCAAATCATCTTCATTCGATCTATCACTTTTCCTGATCTCAAAACGGTTATGATATAGGCTCCGCTTTGAAGGTATGCGATCGGAATTGCAAATTCAAAATCAGATGTTGCGATCACATCGCCCACCTTTCGACCCATCATATCCTCAATCATAATACGATCCCCAATGCTGACTCCGGAAATCGTAATCTTATCAAATGCTGGATTAGGAAATAAGGAAAATGATAATAGATTTTGGTCCATTTCAACCATTGAATCATCGATTCTAACAAGAGAGTCGCCAATCAAAAGTAACGTTTCTGGCTCTGGAAGAATTGAAATTGCCTCAAATTCAACTGGGGCCTTATTTACAGCGCAAGGTCGTATCTGACCAATTAGATTTGCGTCCCACTGTACCTCAAAGCCAGGAAGTATGCGAATTTCAGACGATGCAGTAAGAATCAAAAGGTCACCCGGGTTCCAATCTGTAAATGGTGGTGGGCCATATAGAGAAAAGGAACTGGTAGGATCGACCGTAATTTGACCAGCAGTGATCGTTCTGTCTCCATAGCTAGACGAAAAGCTAGCTCCACTAATATCGCCCGAATTATGCAATACCTTAGTCTCTTGGCAATCTATTTCTTCGTAAAGAGCGAAATAATCTAAGTCGAAGTTCCTAGGAAACTCATTACTTGCGGCACCATTTCTTACAGCGGCGTTGATGATCACCCATTCCATGGCATCGGTAAATTGGGGATCATAAAAATAGGTCTCATTCGAAGCAATTTCTTGACAGTTTCTTACACCTCGATAAGCATAACCTAAGCCAGCCCATCTCCTTCGATAGTAATGATAAAGCGTTCTTCGGACCTGTCCATCAACTGAAAATACGATCACAAAATCATCCCAATCAACGCTGTATGTGTGCATTCCGGTCGCCATACTTTGTCCTAGGGTGTAATTTTCCGTATCAATATTTTGCGGGCCATTTCCACAATTGAGCTCAGTATGAACGCTTAAAGAAATTTTTCGATCATGAATTTGGTCGTTTTGACTTCGAAAAAATTCAAAAATGTCGATTTCGTCAGCACAATCGCCAGATAGCCAAAAGGCTGGCCACATATTTTTTCCTGAGGGAATCTGGCACCGGAGTACGTATCTACCCTTATCAAACTTCCAACGGCTAGTCATCGCACCCGACTGGTAAGGCCATATTCTAAGGTTTGTTCGGTTATATTCCAAAGGATAGTTCGGCAACTCCCAAGGGATGGCCATTGCATAAATTGGATCATCTGTAACTTGGATTCTTAATGTTCCATTATTAGCTGGCAAAAATTGAAAGCTATTTTCGGTATTGTATTCGTCGGTAATAGATCCCTTTTCGCCGTGGTGCGTGCCATTCAAAGTTGGATCCCATAACCAATGGTCCAGTGATCCTTGATCAAAATCATCGCGAATTACTTGAACATACTGATCCGGTTCAGGACAGATTCCACCGTAGATTGCAAATAGATTTATCGGAAGAATTCGATTCTGCCATCCATTGGCGTACCCAATAAGGCCATAAAGGTTAAATATGGCAATCAATAAAAGTAAACGATTATGTAGGCTCATATCATTTATTGCAATTAGATTTACCGCTAATTTCCTTTTTCAGATCAATCACATAAAGCGTCAATTCTTCTATTTTCTCCTGTTGCAGCCTAACAAGCTCTCCAACATTAGCATAGTCCTTTTCAACTTCCTCTGCCGACGGCATTCCTGGAAGTCTGTGATTTTCTTGAATATACAATTCGAGGCTGTCCAAATCCATCAACTGGTATTCTTTTTCAAATACATAGTCGGGGAAAGGTGCAACGCGCACGCGCAGTTCCTGCATCCAAGCAACTCCATTACCGTCTACCCTAAAGACCTCGCGAGGTATAGGGTAGTTGGTGGGGTTGGTGTTAACAACCGAAATTGCTCTGGTTTGAGTGTGTTGAACCTCGGCCAAGTAGGCAACTTGGTTCGGGTTCGCAACGGCACTCTTGCTCCTTACTGCAATTCCGGCATTCAGGCCCGTCTCCACCATAACCTGCGCATTGATCGGATTACTTGACTGACCGACCTTGACGGTGCCCGCACCCGTCACCACAAAATTCTCTGGATCGGCTGTGCCTGGATTGTTGTCGTTGTATACCACGGAGATTGCCCTGGTGTCAAGTCGCGGTACCTCCGCGAGGTAGGCTATCTTCCCGGCGTTGGGATTGGTGCTTTTGACCCTGCAGCCGATGTCTAAGCCACTCTCGACATAGAGCTGGGCCGTGAGGTTGTAGGCACCCGAGGGCCCTGAGATATTGGTAACGCCATTGCCCAAGACCCTGAAAGTCTCAGCACCGTTATGCTCTACGGTAAATGCCTTGGTCAAGGGATGGCTGACAATGTCGCGGAAGGCGATGCCATTGGCGGTTGCTTGAAGGTGCCTGACTTCGAGCGCAGTTTCGCTTGAATTTGCTGTGATGGCCAGCCTGCTGTTGGACCCGAGTGCCGTATTAATGCCGTTGAAACCCGAAAAATAGCTGTTGCCATACACTGAAAATTTTGCACCAATCGGAAGGTTGGTGTTGAAATATCCGATTCCCACTTGACCCGTTTGAGAATTGATAAGTGTATTTTCCGGAACTGCAGGACTGAGATTGATATATAGTGGGCCATTTGTAGCAAAAAATTGATTGTATGGCATATTTGCGTTTGAATGCATAATGTAAATCGAGCTATCCCCGACTTTGATACCAGAATCAACCTCGAGATAATGCAAATGGCCAGTTGAGGATTCCATTGGCTCGACTTTACCATCTTGGCTGATTCCTAGGAGACGCTTTGGGCTCCCTGCTACTGATAAATTTCGAATTCGAAAATCACTTAGCAAATCCACGTCACCAATAACACTCAAATTTCCATCGAGCTTGGAGTCTCCAACGACATGAAGTCGTGCAGAAGGCAACGTTGTTCCTATACCGACATCTCCTGTTTGCGGGAATGTATTCGTAGATTGCCCTAAAACATTGGCACTAATTGCCAACATACTCACGAGCACAAATAATAGACTCTTCCAGGTTTTGTACATACAGATTCAAAATAAAAGGTAAAAACTAGTTGAATTGGTTGATGAGGGGAAAGGTTTTTTGGCTTCTTTGAACCCTCGGTTTATATATCACGAATTTAGCATATCCTTTTTCGAAATGCAAAATTATTTTTCTTACAATACATTTTTCTGGGGCGACATTTGGATCAATGCCGGCGCTTGCGGAATTCTGCCCTTTGAGTTGACAGACTTCAAGGCAAGCCCAACCCAAACGGGGGACGTTGCATTGACTTGGCAGACGAATGGTGAGGTGAACAACGCCATGTTCATTGCAGAGCGCTCGAGCGACAGCGAAAACTGGTCGGAAGTCGCCGCACTTGAAGGCGCAGGCACCACCGCGGAGCAAAAGTCCTACCAAACACTGGATCGTTCGCCATCTGAAGGCATCAACTATTATCGTCTGCGCACGATCGATGAGCAGGGAGAATCGCAGTATTCGCAGATTGTCGCCATCAACCTGAACCAAGGCAAGGAAAAGATCGTCGTCTATCCGAATCCTGCGGGTGATTGGCTGCACTTCAACTTTGGCAGCCTTACCGGCGACATGGAGATCAGCTTCGTGAACGAACTGGGCCAAGTGCTGAAAAAAGTCGATGCAACCGAGGCCTTGTCGGCCGTCGAGGTGACGGATTTGCCTGCGGGAATCTATCTGATGCGCGTGTTGCTCCCTGACGGAACGACTTCGAATCAGACTATCATCAAAAAGTAATCGCGGAGCTTTGAATTCGTTTCAGGCGCGGTCAAATTTCCCTTTGACGCCCAGGCTTTCCTGCCGGATTTTCTCCTGAAGTTTCATGATGCCTCCGATCAGCGCTTCGGGGCGCGGTGGGCAACCCGGAACGTAGACATCCACGGGAATCACACGGTCCACGCCTTTGACGACATGGTAGCCATGCTCCCAGTAGGGTCCGCCACAGTTGGAGCAGCTGCCCATCGAAATCACGTAGCGGGGCTCCGCCATTTGTTCATAGAGGCGTCGCACGCGGTCGGCCATTTTGAATGTCACCGTCCCTGAAACGATCATCACGTCACTTTGTCTTGGGGAAGGCCGTGGAAAAACGCCCATTCGATCCAAATCATAGTGACTTGCACTTGCAGCCATCATTTCGATCGCGCAGCAAGCGAGGCCAAAGCCCATCGGCCACAAGGAGTTGAGTCGCGCCCAATTGATGAGATCGTCCAGCTTTGTGACGACCACACTTGCTTCCCCCGTTTTGATGTCTGATAGCCCCATGATGTGCGCAAGTTTCAAAAAAAACTCCCTTCGAATGGGAATAATTGAAGAAAAATCTTTCCGCTAGCCTGTCCCCTATTGATGGGATTGCGTTCCTTTGTGAAAGTTAAACCGCAAATTTCGAAAACGTATGAAAAAGCACCAATCTACATTATCCTTGTTTCTCTTAGTGGTTTTCACAGTGGCAGTTAATTTCGCTATTGCCCAGAAACCCATTGCTGCACCCAAAAAGGAATTTTCCTATGAAATGGTGTCTTCAGAAGGCACGAATGCAGCAGCTGTCGTTTGGGACAGCAAACATGGTGTTTATATCACGGTCATTGCAGGAAATGCTGACTTCCCGCGGGAGGTGTTTGACGGCAACGGTGCCGACATCACCCAAACCACCGCAGACTTTGATTGGAGGGGAATGTGGTACAATCCAGCGACCGGCAAGTGCGAAGGCAACGGCGCAGGTGAAGCAGGATGGGCCACATTTGGCTTGGATGGCAGCAATAACCCCGGCGAGGTAACCGTTTTCAAGGAAGGTCAATTCCAACCTGATTTCCAATCCGTTGGGGCTTATGATTTCCAAAAGAAGCAGGTGATATTTTTGGACTTTACCGTAGACGGTTTGGCGATGTACTCCGTAAAAAATCCGAACAAGGTCAAGCGCCTCAACATTTCGTGGGACGATGTAGATTTGGGCAATATCAACAGCACCTCTGTCGGATTCACCGGAAAAAAGGGCTACGAATACGTGATGTTGGATTTTAGCAATGGCAAACTCGAATTTTTTGACCGGGCTGGTAACCACACTGCAAGCGCTCAACTCCCGGATGATGCACCGCTCAATGACAGCTTTGCATTTTCAGTCACCAACGATCGTGCCTTTTTGTATGACAAGGAAGCGCGCGTTTGGTCAGCCTATCCGCTGTTCTAAGTGCGAAATAGCCTTCGCTGAACCAGACTTCCGGTTCCGACTTGATTGATATCCCGCAAAAAATGAAAATCAAAAACTCACTCGGCATGGTTCGTGCCGTTGCCTTTACCGTGGCTGTCTGCTTTTGTTTGAACTTTCGCGTTACTGCGCAGGCGCCGTTACAGCAGGGCGAATTGGTTCTCTCCTATGAATTTCAGGCCAAAGAAGGCACAAATGCCTCCGCGGTTGCGTTTATTCCTGGACCCAATGTCTATATCACGGTAATCGCTGGCAATCCGTCATTCCCTATGGAGGTTTTTGACCCACAAGGGAAAACCCTGGCCTCGATGGAGGTCGGCATCGACATCCGCGGAATATGGTACAATCCTGAAACCAAGATGTTGGAAGGCAATGGACCGGGAGAATCGGGCTGGTATTCCAGGGCATTGAATGCGCAAGGAATCCCGACTGGCGAATGGACATCGATCAAGGCCGGCCAATTGCAGCCGGAGGAACAATCCGTGCTGTCTTACATCACGCCCAAGAAAAAGCTCGTGACCTTTTACAAGGGCTCATTTTCATTCTGGGGCCGCAAAAAGCCGAAGGAAAAAGTTCGTTATCAGCACGGCACACCGGGCAATACCAATTGGTTTATCGATCCGACGACGGCAGCTTACACAGGAAATGACGCTTACCCCGTCGCCGTCTTGGAATTGAATGCCGGCATGGTCCTCTACTTTGACCTCAAAGGCAAGTACCTCGGTGCAACAACGATTGACAATGTAGATCCGCAGATCACAGGCTTCCGATTTGCATTTGCCAATAGGCGGGCATTTATCTATGACAAAGAGGGCCGGACTTGGAGAGCCTACAAAGTTTTTTAAGTGAAAAGTGAAAAGCTATAAGTGAAAAGTTGGGCACGAAAACTGTTCACTTTTCACTTTTATTTTCCGGCGTTGAATTGCTCGTAAAGTTCGTTGGGGACTTTGGCAGGGCTTGAGGGGACTTGTGGGCGCGGCTTGATCCAGTCGAGGTCACCTTTGACCCAGACGTAGGCGAGGCCCAAGAGCAAGATTCCAGCGAAAAGAAACACTTCGATCAGCGCCAACCAACCCCATCCCGGGGCTTGGGCGATCAAGGATTTGTCGGCAAACACGGTCGCCCAAGGGTAGAGGAAAACGATTTCTACATCAAAAATCAAAAAGATCAGCGCAGCCACATAAAAGCGGTTGTTGAGTTGGATGCGGGCATTGCCAACGGGATCTTCGCCGCATTCGTAGGTACTGAGCTTTTCTGGATTGGGCCTGTTGGGACTCAGGAATTTATTGAGCATCAATCCGCCGACGACAAAAACGATTCCGCCCAAAATGTAGAGCAAGGCAACACCATATTCGCCAGAAACCTGTCCAAGGGTCGGATCCATGCCGCAAAAATAAGCAGTTCGGCGGATCACATCCCAGGTTTTTCTTAACTTCATTCGCTGGCGGATCAAATGGCTTTTGGCTTTGGGGTCGCGCAGGCAATTGGGATGGAAGAGGCAAAGCCGATATCAATATTGGAGCTGCTGCGCATGCGGCAAACTTGGCTTTTGGTGGGGCTGATCTTTCTCGGGCGAATGGCCTATTTCCTCTATTGGGGGACATTGCTGGAGATCGACAGCCTCGGTTACTTGAAATTGCAGACGGCATTGTACCATCCGCCGTTGTACAGTGCCTTCAATGGGCTGGCGATCCAAATCGGCCGGTCAGTCGATGCAATCGTGGTCGCTCAAAGCCTCCTTTACAGCCTAAGCGCATCATTGTTGGTCAGAAAGTGGATCACGACAAGCAGATTCCAGCTATTGATCGCGATTTTGCTGGCTTTGGAACCCTGCTCGGGAAAACTGGCGTGCACGGTGATGGCCGAAACGGTTTTTCTGAGCCTGCTGATGCTCGCTTGGTTCGCATTGCCGACGTTGAAGTCAGAAAACTGGAAAAGATTTTCCCTCGCTGCGATCTGCATCGGATTTGCGCTGGGACTGGCCTACCAAACGCGGTACGCAGCTCCGGTCTTTGTCGTGGCAGTGATCATTTGGATGCTGACGCAACGCTTGCCTTGGCGACGCCTCGCCTTGGGAACGGGCATCATCCTTTTGGCCTTTCAGTTCGCCCTCCTACCCCTCCGAATGTACTACCAAGTCCGCTTCGGCACATTGCAAACGAATGCCTTCAGCAGCCTGAGTCTCTGGAATACAAGCGCTTATCTCTATCCAGATTCACGGATCGCTGCGGCGCCCAAAACGGCGTTTGAGCGATATCTGATTTGTTTTCCCGCTGCTGACTATGCCCTTTACCACACTTGGCATACCAATCAGATGTTTCACGACAGCCTTGCCTTTCAGCGGTTTGTGAAGGAAAACCATCTCAATACCGCAGAAATTCAAGCGGCAGCGACCTCGGCAGGCGCCACAGCGCGCAAATTGTTGTGGGCATCGCCGATACGCCATTTGCGGGAGTTCGTTTGGCCCAATGTCCAACGGCCGTTTTCAGGCGAAGACATGATCCATTCCAACCTCTTGCCCGACCACATCGAAGCTCCGTTGTATTTCCACCATCGACATTTGCATTTCTACTGGTCGGATTCTTGGTGGGCCATTTTTGGTTTGTTGCTCGCGTCCACGGGCCTGCAACTGCGGTACCGTAGGCGTATGCCTGCCTACGCTGGGCTATTGCTCCTGTCCTGTTGGCTCTATTTGGCGGGTATTGCAGGGCTTGCGGTGATCTTTTTGCGTTTTGTTTATCTCCTCGCTCCCATCGTTGTGCTTGCCTTGGGGATCCAATTAGAGGCACTTTGGCAACGAAAAGCGGATGGATCGAAGGTAGTTGAGAAACTTACTCCGTAAGCAAACCATTCTGATTCAGAAACACCTCAATCGCATCAGCAGCAAGCGAATGTGCAAATTTACTCGGATGGGAATCACTTGAATTGACGGTCAATTCCGAAGCGGAAAATGGCTTGAAAACGGGGGAAAGATCGAGGCAGGGTACATTTCTGCCTTGCCAAAAACGTCGCATTGGTTGAAGAGCAAATTCGCTTCCATCCACAAGATTCATGATAGGAAACAGCACCACGGCAAATTTGGAGCCGTTTCCAGTACAATTTGATTGCAAATTCTCCAAACTACGGGCGTAGCGTTCCATCACCAATTCGTCTGAAAATGAACGCTGTAAGAAGTTCAGATAGTTTTCACCGGCTTGGGAATCGGAAACAAGTTGGATAAGAAATTAAAAACGTAGGATCCATGGAACAAGGAAATCGGGAATGGAGCCTTCCTTCCTGCATTTCCTGTTTTGAGTCCAACGCTCTCTGCAGCATCTTGAATATCATTCACATACCAACAAAGCACGGTAAGTTTGGGCTTAGGGACATGCCAATCGATTTGATCCGATTGCATTTCGGTATTGGAGCCATTTTGGCCATGGTTGTGCACTTGCCAATGCGAACCAAGGCGCACCTGGATCAGATCAGAAAACCGATCCGAGGGATTCTTGATCCCATGCCCTGCTAAAAAGCTATCGCCGATAAAGAGCAATTGTGATCGGGAAACGTCAGGTTTGCTCAATTCGGCAGTTTCCCGAAAACCATCCTCTGTCAGTTGCCAATGCCTTGCAAACCAGATTTTCGAGGCTAGCGTAGTGTCGTTGATGCTGGATTTTCCGACAAACATAAAAATCCCTTCCAAAACCAATAAAACCGACAAGATCGCCCAGCCAACCGTCGCCAACGGCCGCAAACGCATCCTCCAAGTAGCACCCGACTGCTTGACGAAGCCCAGAAAAAATGCCTTCGACGTCAGGAAAAGGATCATCAAAGGAAAAATAATCCTCAACCATTGAAGTTTACCCGCATAGATGGGATTGAATATCAGCATCAACAAGGCCATCGCAAATCCAGAAATCGCGAGAAAAGATGCCGAATTTTTGAACAAATCCCCGAAGGACCGCTTTCCCAGCAAAAGCGCCACGGCCGCATACAAGAGCCAAGCATCCAAAATGCAATAGGCGGCCAACAGGTTAGATTGAAAATTCATCAAGTAATTCCCTCGCAATCCCACGTACATCCCCCAAAAATCCATGGTCCAAGGATTGATGAGCAGAACAATCGCGCCGATCCAGAAGACTTGATTTTCACGCTTGAGCATGTTCAAATATCTACATTCAGCAAGGAAATCCAATCCTTTCACAGGAGCTTTGCAGTCTGTATTCCATGGAAAATCGCTAATTTGCTGGCCGATTCAGGTTTATCCCACGACGTATCACAATGGAAATCACGCCAGAAATCCGCGAACGCCTCCAATTGATCGGAGACAAGTACAATGCCCTCGGGCAAGACATGCTCTCCTACCTCGACGGATTGTTGTATTCCAATCTCCTGACCTACTGGGACTACATCCACCTCGACACCCTTCTCAGCCTCCAAAATCCACGTACTGATTTTGAAGATGAGAAGATATTTGTGATCTACCATCAGATTACAGAGCTGTATTTCAACCTGATACGCCATGAAATGCGGCAATTGCGCGAGAAATCCGGTCAAGATTTGAGTATTTGGCTCAAGCACATGCGCCGGATGCTCAATTACTTCAAGAACCTCTGTCAGAGCTTTGACGTGATGGTCGAAGGCATGGATCCGCAGCAATTCCTCAAATTCAGGATGTCGCTCCTGCCTGCAAGCGGCTTCCAATCTGCGCAATACCGCATGATCGAACTGGAATCGACGACGGCCTACAATCTGATGGAGCCCGGCGAACGCAGCAAGGTGACCCAAGATGTTCCCGTAGCCGAGGCGTATGCGTCATTGTATTGGAAATTTGGCAACCTCGAATTGAAGACCGGAAAAAAGACCCTGACACTGCAAATGTTTGAGGCCAAATATGACCAAGACTTGCAGGAATTGGCAGCTGAAATGGCCAAAGGCAGCATTTGCGCGATGTACAGAGCCTTGCCCACCGAGTTGCAGGCCAATGAGGAGTTGCGGGGCGTCCTTCGCGAATTTGACCTTTACGCCAATGTATTCTGGGCATTGAGCCACTACAAGTCTGCTGTGCGTTACCTGCAAGGCGACCCTGAAATGATCGCAGCGACCGGTGGAACCAATTGGCAAAAATACCTGCCTCCCCGATTTCAAAAGGTCGTTTACTTCCCTGAACTCTGGACCGAAGAGGAGCGCGCCGAATGGGGCAAAGCTTGGGTATTGAGCCTCTTCAAAGAAAAAGTCGAAGGCCACTGGGGCAAAGTGAAGTAGAAAGGCTAAATTTGTGAAGCCTGCAAGGACTTGGAGCGGGTACCAGAATTGGAATGGTATTTGCAATCTGAGCCTGTAAGCACAAAAGCAATGAAAAAAGCGATCTTCAGTCTGATCATTTTGTTGGGGCTTTCCAGCCTCGCAGCCGAGGCGCAGGTCGGCATTCGCGTAGCCGTCGATGACGAAGGCGTGCCCATCTACGAAATGCAGGAAGTCAAGATTCGCGCCCTGGGCAGCAGCAAACGCGACCAACGCCGCTTTGCCAAGGCCGAGCAAAAATTCAACAAGCTGCGTTACAACGTGATCAAGGTGTTGCCTTATGCCAACGAATGCGCCCGCAACATCAAAATTATCAACGCAGAAATGGCACGCATTCCAACGGAGGAAGGCAAAGATGCCTACCTCAGCTCACGGGAACACTTCCTTTTTGGTCGCTATGAAGGTGAAATCCGGAATCTGACCATTTCCCAAGGCAAGGTTTTGGTAAGCCTCATCGACCGGCAATCAGGTAGCACTACCTACAGCCTCATCAATGACTACAAAAGCAAAACCTCCGCATTTTTCTGGGGAGGCATTGGCAAGATCTTTGGGTACGATCTCAAAAAGGAATACGACGCCGAAGAAGAATTTGCCATCGAGATGATTGTACGTTCGATTGAAAACGGCACCAATCCGACTTACTACGACTATTTGGAGGCGAGAAATCGCTGATAATGAATTAGAAATGAGAAATTAGAAATGACTGGGGCGATCCCATTTCTCATTTTTCATTTCTAATTTTTCATTTCTCATTCCCCGCTTTAATTGCTCTCACAATTGTTCTGAACGCCTTGGTTCATGTTCTGAACTGCGAGCGTGAACAGCTTGGCAAGAAATCTACCAGTGCGTGAGGATTGCATGTGGAACTCGAAGGCAATGTCTTTGACGGCGGTTTTGCGGTCATCGATGCAGCTTTCAAAGACGAATCTACGCGCGCCGGTGCGCGCATCAAACAATTCCATACGAATACGGGCTGTCTTCACGACCACCTGCTCCGTGATAATGCGGTTGCTCCGCGAATAAACCGAAGAGGTTTTGTAGGATCCCAAAATGAATGGATTGAGCACCATGATATAGTCTGTTCCTGAAAAAATATCGCCCAAGGGCTCCAAGGAATGGTCATCGGAATTGTAAGCGCCGATGAAGCTGGACGCCAATTCGGGAAATTCGTTGAGGAAATATGTGCTGTCGGCTGCGCTCGGCTTTTTCAGTTGTTGGGCAAACAGCGTTCCCAATGCCACAAGCGTTTGAAGCTTAATGTCTTCTATTTCAGCATTCTCCCCTTGATCAGACTTGATGAACTGCGATAGCGGAATGCGGTAATTGTCATCAAAAGTGAAGTGCTTTTTGGAAAAATAAACGGCAACACGCTTTCCCTTAAGTGGAAAGGCTTCTCCTGCCTGCGCATATATGGGCGTCCATGGACCCAAGACAAAAGCCCAAACCAAGGACAACACGATCAAAATCCGCATGGATCAGTAATTGTGGGTAACGAGTTCTTCGTAGTAAATCCTACTATTTTCGTCGATCTGCACATTTCCGCTGATGACTTGCTCCTCGTAGTACTTGTAGTAGCCTACGATCTTCCCGATTTTGGGAGCATAGATTTCGTAGGCATGTTCAATCAAGAAAAATGGCGGCGGCGGATTCCCTGGGATTTTTTCCACGGGCATGCGGAAAGGAACTTGCAATACATAGACACAGTGCTCATACGTGACACCACGCACGACGACGGTTGTATCGACATTCACATAGCGATAGGTCTGAACATCAAGGTTGTTGTAAAGATTCCCATTCCAAGTTGCGCCTTCGTAAGGTGGCCAACGGAGCACGATTTTCCGCGTATTGCCTTCGATCCGTTCAGCAAATTCAGTGCCTAGGTACTGCGTCCAAAGCTCATCAAAATCCCAACTATAAATCGGCGCATCAACCGTGCCAAGCGTATCAGGTGAAGTGTGCAGCCAAAGCACAGAAACCTCACGGTCAAGCAGATCAGTCTCGGTTCCGTCGGTGAGTTCACGTTTGTAATAAGTGCGTGCATCTTCCAAAGTCGTCGATGCATAAGACGTATCGATCACATGGTAAATGCGAAATTTGCCGTCTTGGATTGGGAAAACTTCCTTGGCAGTGGCGGGCACAGGATCGTAATCGCGTCTGCAGGCAGTCGAAGCCAAGCCGATCAGCAGCAAGAAACCAACCAATTTGAGATGCTTCATCATCACCTTAAAACTACGAAAATTCCCCGTTCAAAAAAGTGTCGAAATTGATCCCCTTCCAAGCAAACCATCTCCGTAAGCAATTTTGTCATTTCACTGTCCATTCATTAGCTTCAACGTGCGAAGTGCGGCTTTGGTATTCAATGCCGAATTTCGTCCTATTTCGCCCAAAGACGTCAAAAACACTTCAATTTGGCCTCATGACTGCACAAAATGCTATAGTAACACCTTACTTGAAACTCCCCTTGCCGGTCCAATTGTCGGACCTGCTGCTTGACCTGTCTCATTGTCTCGATGCAACTTGGAGGCCTCACTTCAACCAAAGAGACTATGTGGGCGGATGGGATTCGATCGCCTTACGTTCGCAGGACGGGCAAACCGACACGGTATTTGCGCATCCGGACAGCGTCTATCAGGATACGCCCCTTTTGCAAGAATGCCCCCATTTTCGTGCATTGCTCGACAGCCTCCCCTGCGACAAAGAAAGTGTTCGGCTCCTGCGGCAAGCCCCCGGCGGCGAAATCAAAACACATCGTGACCAAGGATTGCACTATTCCGACGGCGTTTTCAGGCTGCATATCCCTTTGATTACCCATGACCAAGTCGATTTTATCATTGCCGGGACGCGCATCCCGATGCAACCTGGCGAATGCTGGTTTGGCGATTTTTCGCAGCCGCACAGCGTCCACAACCGCGGAGCCTCCGAGCGCATCCACCTCGTGATCGATTGCATCCGCAATACCTGGACCGATGAATGGTTTGCGCAGGCTGGCCTACCCAAAGCCGATTTTGAGGCTCCCCAAATGGATGAAGCCACCCGAAAGCAGGTTTTGGAGAACCTCAGGATGCAAAACAATCCTGCCTTGGCAGGCATCATTGCAGATTTGGAAGCCGAGTCGGCGGCCGCGGTTGGTGAAACCCGACTTTGGACAATGTTGAATTTTCTTGACACCATCGGCATCAAATGGACATTCGGGAAGGTGCCTTCCACGACCTTTCTTCCCGGATTGGAGGTCATTGCGGGTACCATCGTAATTGATCGGTCGCAATTGAAATATCCTGGCGACATTTTGCACGAGGCTGGCCATATCGCCTTGCTGCCTTCAGAAAAGCGGGAAATGTTTTCAGGGAATGTTGCCGAGACACTGCCCGAGCACGGCGGTGACGAAGTCGGCGTCATTCTTTGGAGCTATGCCGCTTGCCTGCATTTGGGCTTACCTGTGGAATATGTGATCCATGACGCCGGGTACCATGACGGTGCGGATTGGCTCCGACAGCAATTTGCGGAAGGGACTTTCATCGGCTTGCCGCTGCTGGTATGGATGGGTCTTTGTGAAGATCCGGCGAAGGAGAAACTGAACGGAGGAAATGGGTTTCCGGAGATGTTGCGGTGGGTGAGAACCTAGAATTGCCTTTCGTAGGCCCGTAATTTGGCACGAATGGTTTGTTTGAAGACCGTACCACCCACCAAATAACAATCTTTGAAGTCGGGGATTCCGATCAGGGTCTTCAGTAGTGATAAAGTGCCGGGAAGGACTGCTGTTCTTTGTAACATCTGAAATTTTCGATTGGTGTATCCAAAACGACACTCAAGTAAGCCAAGGTTTTAGGCTCGAGCGACCGAATCTGGATTGCCTCTGCCCGCAAACGATCCTCTCCGTAGTAGCGCAAAATTTCGAGCCAATCCTCGCGACGACCACGTTCTACAACGCGGGCAATGATTTGTTTGGCATTTGCCTCGAAATCCAGCTTCGATTCATCCGTATCCCAAAAGAGGTTTTTGCTGAATTTCATACTTCAAATATGACAAAAACAATTCCCCTTTACAATCCCAAACGGGCACAAAACCCTGGGTAAATCAATTAAAAATCCCTGAGTTCCCACCCACACTCTTGATCCATCCGCCGCCAAGCACGTCGTCACCTTCGTAAAACACCGCGCTTTGCCCGGGGGTGATCGCCTTCACCGGATTGGGGAAGGTCACCTCGACAAGTCCATCCGCAAGCGGATGAAGTACACTCGGCGCACCGGCATCTTTGTAGCGAATCTTGGTCACGGCCGGCATTTCGTCGGGAAGAGTAGCGTATTTGCCCAGGTTCACGCCCCTTACCTGCATGCGGTGTTGCAGCAATTCCTCCTCCTTGCCGATCATGACCGTATTGGTTTCCGGATCGATAAAGGTCACATAATAAGGTTCGCCCATGGCGATGATTCCTTTGCGCTGCCCGATCGTGTAGTAGGGATAACCCTTGTGCTGCCCAACCACTTTCCCATCCGAAAGGATGAAATTGCCGCCCGCGACGCGTTCCTCCAAGCCTTCGACATTGCGGTTGAGGAAGCCGTGGTAGTCGTTGTCGGGAATGAAACAGATTTCGTAGCTCTCGCTTTTGTTCACGAGATGGTGAAAACCCATCCCCGAAGCCATTTTCTTGATTTCGGTTTTGTGGTACTTGCCCATCGGGAAGATGGTACGTGCAAGCGATTCCTGCTTCAAGCCCCACAAAACGTAACTCTGATCCTTGTTTTGGTCCTTTCCTTTCGAAATGATGTAACGGTCGTTTTCGTTGCGCACTTGGGCATAATGCCCGGTGGCAATGAATTCGCAGTCGAGTTTGTCGGCCCGGCGGAGCAAAGCATCCCATTTGATATGCGTATTGCAAAGCACGCAGGGATTGGGCGTGCGACCCGCGATGTATTCGTCGACGAAGTTCTCGATCACAAAGTCACCAAACTCGTCCCGGATGTCGATGATGTAATGCGGAAAGCCCAATTCGACGGCGACGATGCGTGCATCGTTGATGGAATCAAGGCTGCAACAGCCGGTTTCCTTGGTTTGTCCGCCCGCATTGGCATAGTCCCAAGTCTTCATGGTGAGGCCAATCACCTCATAACCTTGCTCATGCAGCATCACAGCTGTCACCGAACTGTCGATTCCGCCGCTCATTGCCACCAATACGCGCCCTTTTTTACTCATTTGGCAAAATTAGTGAAAAGTGAACAGGGGAAAGCGATAAGTGAAAAGTGAATAGCGAAAAGTGAACAGTGAATCACGATTGGTGCAAGGTGATTCGTTGTTGGCGTTAGATTTTGTAGATCACTTTTCAGTTCGGAAGGCTGTCGGCAGCGTACCGTACATCTTTTTGAATGCCTTGTTGAAGGCCCGGCGATCGGTGAATCCAGTCTCCAAGGCGATTTCTGTGAGACTGTGTCGATCTTTCAGCAGCAAATGGGCAGTGTGCTGCAGGCGCTTTTGCAAAACATAATGGTAGGGAGAACAATGGTAAATCTCCTTGAAGCAGCGCAAAAAGTGGTATTTACTCGTCATTGCGACTTCGGCGAGCGTGTCCAAGTTCAGTTCTTGAAGATAATGTTCATCAATATGGCATTTGGCAAGGCTGATGCGCCGGTAGAGCTCTTCCCTTGTAGACGGTTTTTCATTTTTGAGGCTGTCGATCATCAACTTGGTCTGGAATTCGCTGTGAACGAGATGCTCAGCCATGGTGATGAAAAATTCGTCAAAGTTTACGCGCTTCCGTTTTTCGCTGTCTCTCAGGATGGGCGTCATCGCTTGGAGGAAGTTGCCGAGTGTCGACTCTGTCAGCCCGAAGACCTTTTCTGTAAAAACCGGCGTTGTGGAATTCACATTTCCTGCTTCATCCAACATGCGTCGGTGGCCTGCCCTGGCAAAATGGTTGACCTCCTGAACAGAAGCAGGATCGATGTAAAAACACATTCCTTCGACTGCTTCATTTGCCTGCACGCGGCATTGAAAGCGTTGATGATGGTTCACCACCAAAAAACGCCCCGGCACGATTTGGTGGTTCCTTTCGCCGATTTTGTACCTTTCACCGGTTCCGGCAATGACCATTTTCACCGAAAGTCCGGAGTCTTCCTCATCCTTTGCAAATGAAGTAACAAAGGAGTGAAAAATTTGATTTCTGAAATTCAGCCGGAGATGCTGCAAGGAGCCATCAACAGTGCGGATAGGTATTGGTGTACTCACGGGCGACAGATTTAGGCTTTACCTTACGTGACGAAGGCAGATTGGGTTGCGTGGTTTTGTCTACATTGTCAGACGTTTCCATGGAGACCACTGAAAATCTATTGACAATCGCGGCGCGTATGCGTATTTTCGACTCTGGGTCAGATCAATCATTCGGTAGGAGTTATGGGAAGCAGCAATAGGGCAATATTGGCATTTGGTCTTTCATTGTTGATATGTTTGGGAATAGGAATTGCAGGTTGGGATAGGCTGGATGCGCCCAATCTTGATTCTGAAATGCACGCTTCCAAGGCAGGCAAAAAGGCCCCTTCAGGTCCAGTCAAAAGCAATTCGGCAAAAATCCCCCTCAAGGATCGGATCGACCTGGCCATGGCACAGGAGGTCATGATGACCAAAGACCCGGCAACGGGCGAAGTTCCCCGTGAAAGGTTGCTGTCTGCAAGAGCTTATGCCGATCAAATGCGTGCAGCAGGCAAAGTGAATGCCGCTTTGTCCGTGAATTGGGACGAACGTGGTCCAAGTAATGTTTCCGGCCGAACGCGGGCGATCATGATCGATCCCAACGACGGCACTGGAAATACAATTTTTGCCGGCGGCGTCGGTGGCGGATTGTTTAAAACTACAAATATCACTGCAGCAAATCCTAATTGGGCTCCAATCAATGACTTGATGGGGAATTTGGCCATCACGACCTTGGCTTTTGACCCCAGCAATACGCAAACCATGTATGCCGGCACAGGCGAAGGTTACTTCAACGCCGACGCCATCAGGGGATTGGGAATTTTCAAAAGCGTCAATGGAGGGGCCACTTGGACACAACTTGCCTCGACCAACAATGCAACCTTTAGATTTGTCCAGAAAATTGCTGTCACCAATACGGGGGTGATTCTGGCTTGCACGCAGGCAGGAGGCGTCCAACGGTCTACCAATGGAGGCACAACTTGGACCAAGGTCCTCGGCTCTGGTCTCGGCATCACGGGTGCCGGCAGCAACATTGCTTGGGATGCGGAAATTGCGGCAAATGGGGATATTTATGCATCCTTGGATGGATCAGTACACAAGAGCACCAATGCTGGGGCGACCTTTGGAGCAGCGCAGACGCTTCCACTTGCTGCATCACGCATCGAACTTGCCTGCGCTCCGAGCGATGCCAACTACGTTTACTGCATCATTGAAAATGCAAACATCGCCGCCGGAATCTGCCGCACCATCGATGGCGGCGCTAGCTGGGTAAACAGAACCAAGCCTGCCGACGCAGATCCTGGGATCGGAGCCACCGATTTTTCCAGAGGGCAGGCATGGTATGACTTGAGCATCGCCGTCGATCCCAACAACCGCGACCGCATGTTTGTAGGCGGCGTGGACCTTTTTGTAACAGGAGATGGCGCAGGAACCTGGACGCAGGTGGCGCATTGGTACGGTGGATTCGGATTCCAGTATGTGCATGCAGATCAACACATTGTAATCTTCCAGCCTGGGAGTTCGTCCATCTGCTATTTTGGAAACGATGGCGGGGTTTACCGCAGTGCCAATGCCAACGTTGGCTCACCCGCAATTGCTTTCAAGGGGAACAACTACAATGTCACGCAGTTTTACGCCTGCGCCATGCATCCGACGGCACTCACCGATTACTTCCTCGCTGGTGCGCAAGACAATGGCTCGCAGCAGTTCTCCAATGGCGGAATCAATGCTACGATTGAAGTCACCGGCGGTGACGGCGCATTCTGCCACATCGACCAAGACCAGCCGCAGTTTCAGTTTACTGCATACGTACAAAATGATTTCTTCCGCTCGGCTGATGGAGGAAATACTTGGACCAACGTCTCCACCACTGGCGGATTGTTTATCAGCCCGACGGACTATGACAACGTTGGAAATCGGCTTTATGGGCATCGCGGCTCCAACAACTATTTGCGCTGGGACAATCCACAGTCTGGAAATACTTTTGCAACGGTGGCTGTTGCTGGCTTTGGGGGTCAGGTCGCTTGCGTGACGGTTTCGCCCAACACTGCCAATCGGGTATTTTTCGGCATCAACAATGGAGATGTTTTCCGGGTTGACAACGCCCACACAGGTGCTCCAACGGCAACCAATATCTCAACAGGCTTGCCGACGGGTTATCCTTCTTGTGTCGAGGTAGAAATCGGCAATGACAATCATTTACTGGTCTGCTATTCCAATTATGGCCTCAATTCTATTTGGGAATCGGTCAATGGCGGCACCACTTGGACGAGCGTAGAGGGCAACATGCCCGATATGCCCGTACGGTGGCTCCTCCTGAATCCTGGCGACAATACCCAAGCACTTGCTGCCACCGAACTCGGCGTCTGGTACACTGATTTGCTGGCCGGAGGCGCTACCGTTTGGACTCCCGGCAACACTGGCCTCGCCAATACACGCGTAGACATGCTGCAAATGCGCACGAGCGACAATCTTGTTGCCGCTGCAACCCATGGACGGGGATTGTTTACCAGCGACGTATTTACCGTTCCGACTGCTTTGTTTTCTGCGGCACCGACGATTACCTACGTTGGCAAGACGGTACAATTTACAGACAACTCCTACCGGCCGACATCCTGGGTTTGGAACTTTGGCGACGGTTCGCCGACATCCAGCCTTCAGAATCCGACACATATATATAGTGCACCCGGGAAATACGATATCACCCTCACGATCAACCTGGGAGCCTCCACCTTGACCAAGGTTGGTTTCATTCACATTCTACCAGACCGCGGCACACCTTATGCGATTACCGATGGCGGCAATTTTGAAGTCAATATCCTTGATTTTGGCCCCAACAATGTTTCGGGAACCGACTTTGAAAGGGGGAGCTCAGCAGTGGCAGGTAAAAATGGGACGGTCTCTCCCTCCAATGCCTGGGTGACCGGCATTACAGGCAACTACAATGACAATTGTATTGCCCAACTCTGGACACCGAGCTTTAACATGACCGCCGTCGGCACTTACACCTTGGGATTCAGCTCAAGGTTTATCACCGAGACGGGATACGATGGTTTCCGCGTCGAATATTCCTTAGACAAGGGAACAAGCTGGCTGCCTGTAGGGACAACAACCGCCGCAGGATGGTACAACGACAACAATTCTTCTGGCACCACCGTTTTTCCGGCCAATGAAGCCTTCTTTTCAGGCTCAGTTGGGGCTGCGTACGTGAATTATACACGTGATATTTCTTTCCTCGCAGGCAATGCGGAGGTAGCCTTCAGATTCAATTTTGGTTCTGACGTCTCAGTGTTTGCCGCAGGGGTCGCGATTGACAACTTTTTCATCACTGGGCCATCCAACCCTGCGAGTGGTTTGCCTGTCAATGCCTCCCCGCTCACAGGGGCATGGCTTGAGAACGATGTGAGACTGGATTGGATGACCTACGGAGAAACCAACAACCGCGGATTCACGATCATGCGTTCCGAGGATGGGATGCGTTTTGAAGATGTGGGATTCGTCAGCGGTGCAGGAAATGCCTCTCAAACCATCGAATACAGCTGGGTCGATGCCGAGGCTAGTTTGGATCGCTACTTTTACCGCTATCGTCAAACGGATTTTGACGGAACCTCCCGTTTTTCCAACACCGTTGAACTGAATCGCACGGTACTTCAGGATGCAGTAGATGTCTATCCAAATCCATTTGTTAACCAGATCCACATCCAACTGCGTAGCGCACCAAGTACTGGAACGGAGGTTTCGCTATGGAGCATCGAAGGGAAAAAACTTGACACTTTTGTTCCGAATTGGACCGAAGATGGGCTTGCAAGCCTCGTTGTCCCCACTGATCTCCCTAGCGGCACCTATTTGCTTCGGTTGCGCTCCGGAAGTCAAACCCGGACCTTCCGGTTGATTCATTGAACCTTTGTGTCACCAACAGGAAGCTCCCGAAAGGACCTTGCGCAGGATTAAAGACCAAAGCTGCAGTTGTACGGGTCGCAAAGTGGACTTAGGAAATCCTGATCATCGAGCCACCTGAGCGATTACAAAAGGTAAATCTTACCACTGGCTCGGCACCTTCGGTCTGCACCTTTGATGTGGGAGGCGGGTGCAAAACCACCTTTCGAAGCCAAATCGACTTGTAGGAATTTTACACAAATCGCAAACTTTTTACAACATCCTCACGTTATGAAAATGCTTTCCAGGGACAGAATCCGATTCTATTTCGCCTAAACCACAGATTTTCCTCGAATTATGCCTGTTTCGAAAAAATAATTCTTACACTACATTTGCATATCCAAAAGAAGAAATGTATATTTGAGCGTGTAATATTTTATCAAGTCAACAATTATATCATTCGGTGCATATGAAAGCTTTTTTGAAATTTTCATTGGTGTTGGCAACCTGCGGCGTGATGCTGACTGGTTGTTCGCCTGAGGGGGTCGGACCCACTGATAATCCAAATTCACCATCTCTCGCAGGTGCCGCAGGTGATCCGCACCCGGTTTTGGATACCATTTGCCAGAAGGCGGATACGATGTTCTTGGTGCGCGAGGACAATGGATCCGCATTCATTGACAAGTGCTACGGACCGGGTGGTCCACGTGCTTGCAATTCTACCGAATCCGCAATGCGTTGGGGATATTTGGAAATGCTTGAAGGCTATTTGGATGGGGTCGGCTATATCGACTGTAACTTCACAATGGCTCCAGGTTGGTTCTGCGATCGGAACAACTGGGAGTTCGGCATTGCTTCACAATTTCAGTTTGATCAAAACGGAATCCCCCTCGTTACCAACGACTGGAGCTCCAATATTGTTGCACCTGCTGCCAACCGCTGGCAACTGAGGGTGGAGACAACTGTGCTTCCTGACCCATGCTACAGTGTAGCATTGCGTGTGGGGGCAATCAAGTTGAATCTGTTTGGTGCAGCTGTAGCAGGTTCAGCCACTACTTTGTGGGGAAAGAACCGCAACTGGAACGTTACAGGAAATCCTGCCAGTTCGATCTCGCCATGGCTGCAAAATTTCTGTCCTTTGCGTTGCTTGGATACTCCCCCACCACCGCCAGTTGAAACCTCTTGCGTGCCATTGTTCGGTGGCGCAATCGGATACAACAGCTGCGCAACGATTTCCGCTAACACCACTGGCCTCACTGGAACATTGACCTACCTTTGGTCGACAGGTGCCACCACGCCTTCCATCAGCGTATGCCCAACTGCTACGACCACCTACTCGGTGACCATCAGCAGCAATGGCAACCCTGTATTGGTCAACGAAATTACCGTCAACTATGCCAGTGCCGCTTGCGGAAATGGTAACGGTGCGCCAAAAGTTTGGGTATGCCACGTTCCACCAGGAAACCCTGCAAACGTTCAGGAAATCTGCATCTCTGTGAATGCACTTCCAGCACACGTTGCAAGGTTCCGTGCTCCAGGCAGCAACCCTAACCAAGGTCATGACTCCGGCTGCGAAATCGGTCGCTGCGGAGCAAATCCTTGCCTCTGAAACTAGAAACGACAAGAAAAAGGAGGGCAGAAATGTCCTCCTTTTTTATTGTAATCATGGCATTCATCAGCTTGCCTTCTTCCAAAAATCATCTATTTCACCGACTTTTGGTTTGTGAATCCAAGAGAAGGTTTGTAAATTAGAGCAGGTGTTTGAAGACTCAATTTGGATTTGCATGAAATCATTGTACCGCCTCTATTTTTTCTTGGTTTTGTCCCTTTCGGTGACCGTGAGTCAGGCACAGCCTTCTTTGGGGCTGTCCAATTTGGCTGGATTCCCGGATGTCATCACGCAAGGTACGCAGTACAACGTGAGCGGGTGGATTGTCAATCGCGGAAACGTTGCATTTTCGGGCAGCATCGACATGAAGATGCTGGTCAATGGGACTGACCTTCTGAGTGTCACCAACAACTTCATCATCCAAACACAATTGCTCCCAGGAGACAGCGTGCTTTGGACAGAAAACAACTATACTTTCCCTCCCGGACAGTTTCGGTTAGGTAACAATGACGTGATCATTTGGTCCACGGCTCCTTCTAACTCTTCTGCGGAATCAGATTCGCTTGGGAAGCCAGTTTATTTCACCAATTCAGCTGCTTTCAGGCTAGAGAATGTGGGTTTTGAAGTTTTTGGCGAGTATGCAGATCTTGAAGAAAATTACACCTTCCTTCCAACAGTCACCAATGAAGGAAACAAAGAAGCAAATGAAGGAGTAGACCTCTTTGTGCAAATGAATTGGTTTGCACCGGTATTGCTAAGGCACTATGACGTGGAAATCGACATCAATGAAACTGTGGAATTTGTAATCGAAGACTTCAATGTCCTGGAAACCTTCAGAATCGGGCATGGAGACCTTGACCGTAATGAGCCACTAATCCTAGAATTCTTTGCATTGGAACATGATATCCAGATGGACCCAATCAATGAAAGGGCTGTCCCAGTTTCCAAAGTCACCGGACTTCAAAGTTTGTCTTCGGAGGAACTGATCGTTTATCCTAATCCAAGCAACGGCGATTTCAAAGTTGTAGTGCCCAATGGATTACAGGCAATTGGTTTCGATGTCTTCGATCTCCAAGGCAAGCTTGTTCATTCTCAAGATGCAACAGATATTGTCGCGTTCAGTTCTATTCCAGCAGGCACCTACCTGTTGGAAGTAAGAATGATCGGTGCAGAAAATTTGCGCCACCTCATCGTGCGCGAATAAATTCGCCTTTCTCATAAAATAGAGGATTGGCATGTTCTGAAGAATGGCAGAATCCTCTCAGAATTGGTAGCCTAAGTTTGGCAGTTGCAGCCGTGCGCGGTAGCATTGGCCTGAACGCAGTGGGAAAAACATTGGCAAATGGAGACGCAACAGGCGACTTGGAACTGCGAAAGGGATGACCAATGATGAGTTCATTTGATCCGCCCTCACGACCGCATTTGCTTCGTCTCATCAAAAAATCATTGACAAACCATGTCAATCATTTTTCATTTATAACGGACTATTTCTTGTTAATTCTCTCCAACTGAAGTTGGTAATAGGCGGTACCCTTGGCTTTTGCCTCGGCATAGACATCAAAGTTGATGATTGAATTGCCACCAAGTTCATCATCCTTGCAAACCGCTTCAAGTTCATTGAGCATCTTTTTGAGGTTGGGAAGCTTCCCCTTCTCAAGTGCAGCATTGATCTTGACCAAGATTTCTAGAAAAAGCGATACATGTTGGTACTTTTCGGTTTTCAGGAGTCTCCGGTAGTTCTTCTTGAACTCACTGTATTGGTCCGGAATAAAAAAGTAGTTACCACATTCCATCCTTAGAATCAGCTCAAAAACCTCACAATACATCTTCACTTCATCAGTCTGATTCTTGTATCCTTCTGATTTTTGTGCCTCTTGGATTGACTGCAGGGCCTTGGAATATTCACTTGAAATGAAGTGTTGATCAGCCAAGCTCCGTAAAAGGAAAAAGCCTAATCTGGCTTTGATCGCAGATCCTTGTATTGAGCGCTTCATGAATGAGTTCGCCAGAACGCTTCGTATTACCAAGGAATTTATAAACGTTGATACTTGAGTTTATAAAATAGAACAGATAAGCAAAATAATTTTGCTTATGATGCAAACTCAGCTCCTTTTCGAAAATTTCCAGATTTGCTTCTGCCTCAAGGAATTTTCGCGTTTTGATCAAGGCATTCACGAGCCAATGGCGCATCATCAGGCGCTCCGAATGGTTGTGGGAAGTGAATAGGTTCCCTGATTCGAAAGTTTGAATTGTGGTTTTGACGTATTCAACAAGTTGCCCGTATGCTTCCTTTTGAACCAACAAAGCCCCTACCACCCTAAATACCTGAATCTTACCTTCCGCAGAATGAAAAATCTCAGCAGAGGCTTCAACATTCTTCAATGTCTTCTCTAAAAGATCAATCACCGAAGACTTTTCTCTGGAGAAGTTGGACTTCTTCAGCTGCTGCGTGATGATGGCGATCGCCTCCGTGTTGCGGCGTTGAATTTTGACTTTTTCAAGATTGGCCTTGCGGCGCTCCAGCACCTCCTCGATATCTATCTCGATGTCTTTGACAGCTAGTTGGGTGTATTCCTCATAGATCACCTCGAGGATGTTGAACTGATCGAGCTCTTTTGCTTTCTTTTCCGCTTTTTTCAAGAAATAAAGCGCCAATCCGTAGCCACCGCGCTCGCGAAACATGATCGCAAGCTGAATGTCGTAGTAGGCATGAATCGAGTCTTTGTATTTGAAATGGTAGAATGTGAGGCTCTTTTCAATGTTTTCCAGCAACTTGTTACGCAGCCGGTAATAACGATTGCGCGTCTGTGCATCATTGGTTTGATACAAAGACTTCACGATCTCCTGCTCCTCATCGATGAACTTTTCGGAACGAATCGTATCAAAAAGGATGATCAGCTTCTTTTCGTCCTCAGATTTGAAGCGATTGGATAGAATTTTGAACCGGCGAACCTCATCGCTGGTTAGGCTGAATATGACTTTCTCTAGAACGTCCAAAGCTGATTCGATTCAAATTCACAATACAGCATCTAAAAGAAGACTTTAGAAACTGAAAATCTCGCGTAGTACGGGTATGAAAGCGAAAAACCAATTACAGCTCACAATTTAGCATTTTAGGCGACAGGAATGTTGCATTTTCTTATTGAGAATCGAGTTTTTTCCAACATTTTGTGTTGATACATGAATTTTGTCAGGCCAACTACTGTTCGTCAGGTGCCATTACGGCCCGCCTTCGCATTTCACGCGCCAACTCGATTCCCAGGAAGCGCTCAATCAGTCCATGAATCAGGTAAAGAAAGGGTGTCAGCACCAAGGCGACCAAAAATTTGAAGAGGTAATTGACGACTCCGATCCCAATGACCATGTCCAATGGCATTTTCCCACTAACATAAAATGCAATGAAGAGTACCACAAAGCTGTCTACAAACTGCGAAACCAAGGTACTCCCAGTCGCACGCAGCCAGATTTTCCCATCGCCCGTGATCGATTTGATGCGTTTGAAGAGATAGGCATCGAGCAGCTGCCCAACCAAAAAGGCGACCAACGAGCCGGCAATGATCCAGAGTCCTTGACCAAAAACTACGTAAAATGCGTAGTCAAAATCACTGACCTTCTGCAAAACAGCCTCTCTTTCCGCAGGACTTGCATTCAAAGGCACATGTGAAGTCGGCCAAAACCCAGAAGGGACCAACTGTATGCCCATAAAAAACATCAAAAAGCCATAGGTAATCAGCGCCGCCGCAAGCAAGGAAAGAATCCTGACCCCGCGTACGCCATAGTAGTCGTTGATGATGTCGGTCATGACAAAGATGACCGGCCAAAGCAAAACCCCGGCAGTCAGGTCAAAGCTGCGGTCCGCACCAAAAATGTGCAGGTTCAATTGCGGCAAACCAAAGGTCTGCTCGAGTGAGAAAATCTTGACGCCGATAAATTCGGCGATGAGCGCATTGGCCACAAAAAATCCGGCAAGAATGATAAAAAGGACATGTTCCTTTCTGAAAAGCGGGGCTGGGTCGACCTTATTCATCTTTTCTTAAGTCAAAGGTGAGACCCTCCAAGGCCAGATCAGTGTCGGGAAAGATTGCCCTTGCCTCCTCGAGGAGCGGTGCCAAATCGCGGTAGCGGGCGCTGAAATGCCCGATGATCAAGCGTTGCACCGATGCCTTTGTCGCCACAGTGCCGGCGTCGCGCGCAGTGCTGTGATGCGTCTCATGTGCGCGGTCGCGCATGTCGTGGGTGAAAGTTGCCTCATGGTAAAGCAACGTGACGTCTTTGATATAATCGATGAGTGCGTCATCGGGCATCGTGTCGCTGCAATAGGCATAGGAACAGGGCAGTTCCCGTTCAAAAAGCAGGTCATTGGCCAAGATCACACGCCCGTCGGTCAAGATGACGTCACGCTCCTGTTTGAGGAGGTGAAAGTATTCTTTTGGAATCTCCAAGGCCTTGGCCTTGAAGAAGTTAAATTTCCTGCGTTTGTTCTTCTCCCGAAAAATAAAGCCTCGACAGAAGCTCCGGTGATGCAACGGTATCGAAATCACCTCCAAACGATCCGATGAAAAAAGCACTTCGCCCGGTTCAAAATCCTCCAAGGCATGAAATTCAATCTCGTACTTGAGGACAGTATCCGAGAAATGAAAGATCATTCGGAGAATTTCCATCAGCCCACGCGGAGCAAATACCGGCAAAGGCTTGGTTCTTTCGTAGATGCTCAAGGAAGAAAGCAAGCCCGGAGCACCCAAAACGTGGTCGCCATGCAAATGCGAAATGAACAACGCATCAATCCGCGAATACTTGAAATGGTATTTCTGAAGTTGCATTTGCGTGCCTTCGCCGCAGTCAATCAAGAAATACCTGTCATTGAAGGTAACGACCTGGGAAGACGTAAATCTTCCATACGCCGGTGTGGCGGAGCTATTTCCCAATATGCGCACAGAAAACATGCTACCTATGCCTCCTTGATTGTTCCTTTCCCGCTCGGCAACCGCGAGCATGGCACATCCCGAGTCAACGCATGCCTATAACGCAAAAGTTCACCTTGGATGAAGCAAAATAGGGATTCGGCGGGAAAGTCAAGCGACAATTATCAGGATCAAAAGCATGATCCATACGCCGCCCGGCTTTCGGCAAAAAACGGCTCAGATGTCGTCTTCGCCGTCTTCGTCGGTATCGTCGTCGTCGATCGTGGATTCAATTTCATGCATGAACACCGCCTCAATGGCTTCTTGCTGCGTAGGCAAAATCGTGAAGACCCGGTCCAAGTGCGTGATTTCGATGAGTTTACGCACGTGCGGCGTAATTCCGAAAACGACAAAAAGTCCTTGAGCACTCGTGCACAGCGAGTTCGCGCGCAACAAGGCACTCAAGCCTGAGCTGTCTGCAAACTGAACTTCGCTCAAGTCCAAAATGATGTTGCGCTGCCCCTGCGTGTTGTACATGATCATGGCGCTCTTGAGCTCAGGAGCGATGGTGCTGTTCAACTTGTCTTCCTGCAAATGCAAGATCACATAGTTGTCGTGGAGTACTGTCGAATATTTCATTGCAAAAACATCAGCTAATAGTTGGGCAATTTATGAAAAAAGTTGGCAAGTGAAGGCGCAAGCTTGCGTCGCGAATTAGAAATTAGAAATGAAAAATGAGGGATGAAGCTTCAGCTTGAAACATCGGGCTCAAAAGTACTCGAAGCGTGCCACTGCGAAATGGAAGACCGAAGCGACATATTTCTAATTTCTAATTCCTCATTCAATCCTCGTCGGTCATGCCCAAGCGCTCAAGCTCAGCCGTGACATTGGCTTGGATACGGTCAGCGATGCTGTCGGTATCAGCCTTTTCAAACTTTCTGCCGGTGATCGTTTCATAGACATGGATATAACGCTCACTGATCTCGGCGACGAATTCATCGGGCATAAATGGCACCGCTTGGCCGTCAAGGCCTTGGAATCCATTTTCGATCAACCATTTACGTACAAATTCCTTGCTGAGTTGACGCTGTTCCTCTCCCCGGGCTTGCCGCTCCTCAAAACCTTCGAGGTAGAAGTAGCGTGAGCTGTCAGGCGTATGGATTTCATCAATCAAGGTGACTTTTTCGCCTTCGTGGAGTCCGAATTCGTATTTCGTATCCGCCAAAATCAGGCCTTTCTCACGGGCCATTTCCTGTCCACGTTGAAAGAGTGCCAAGGCATAATGCCGCATTTCGCCCCAAGTGTCTGCATCGACGAGCCCGGATTTCAGGATGTCCTTCTCCGAAATGTCCTCGTCATGGCCAATGTGGGACTTGGTGGTCGGGGTGATGATGGGCTCAGGGAATGGATCGTTTTCACGAAGGCCTTCCGGCAATTTGACGCCGCAAAGCTCGCGGCCGCCGGCAGCATACGTGCGCCAAGCATGCCCGCAGAGGTACCCGCGCACGACCATTTCCACTGGAATCGGCTGACAACGCAGACCGATCGTCACATTGGGATCGGGTGTCGAAACCAAGTGGTTGGGGGCGATGTCTTGGGTAGCCTCGAGGAAATAGGCCGCAGTTTGGTTCAATACCTGTCCTTTGTAGGGAATTCCCTTGGGCAGGATCACATCAAATGCCGAAATGCGGTCCGAAGCAACCAAGACCATCAATTCGGTGCCTACCATGTAGTTGTCGCGCACCTTTCCTGCATACTTTTCAAAAGGGACAGGAAAATGCAAATGTGTTTCGAGCAGCGCCTTTGCCATGCTTTTTTCAATTTCAATTTGGGTCGGCAAGTTCGGGAAAAAGCCCACATCGGGAAAATAATTCGATCCACATCTTGGCTGATAGCAAGGCAAAGGCATCGAATCCCACGATTTTGAGCTGCTAATGGTTCCCTTGAATTTCGGCAAAACGCAGGCCGTCACTTACGATCGAAGATTTGTGGAATTTCAAGGAATTCCCTTATTTCGAGTTGATGGCCTCACTTTCAGAGGAATCGATTCATTTTTCATCCAACTTAATTCGAATCCCATGATCAAAATGCGATTGAAGCAACTGTTTGCCGTTTGTGGTGTAATCCTTTTCCTTGCTGGTTGTGCAACGGACCCTAAAGAATCCAAAGAATTCAAGGACCTCCGTGCCGAGTTGGACAAATACCTCGCGGAGGATAGCCTCGAAAATGCCAATATCGCGTTGTATAAAAAGCTGGCGGAGATCAATGACACCACCGAACTACCACAACTGGATGCCCTGATCGCAAGTGACGTCAATTTTCATGACATGCCCGAAGGCATGCCCAATGGCCTCGCGGGATTCAAACAATTGCTCCATGGTTATTTCACCGCCATTCCGCAGATGCAAATGGACATCAAGCACATTCTCGCGAAGGGTGATATCGTGATTGCGCACATGGGCTTGAAGGGCGTCAATTCGGGGCCCAATGGACCTGCGCCTGCCACCGGAAAAAGCATCGACGTCGAAGGCTATGATTGTGTGCGCATTGAAAACGGCAAGGTCGTTGAGTATTGGTCATTGGCCAACGAGATGAAAATGATGACCCAACTCGGGTTGATGCCTGAGATGTAAAATGCGCCTTGGAATAAGCTTACCGACCCTATCGGAGGCTATTTCTCCGCGTCGTACCGCCTCAGAATCTTGAGTGCCGCTTCAAATTTCTTCGGAAGCGGGGCGACGATCACATACTCCTTTTCTAATAATGTGAATTGCAACCCACGTGCATGCAGCATGATGCCATCGTTCACGGTCGGTTCCTCTTCTTTGCGGTTGAATTTCCAGCGACGCTTGAGCTCGCTGAGCAGGATGTTTTTGCCGCCATACAGTTCGTCCCCAATCAGCGGACAACCCAAAGAGGCCATGTGAATGCGGATTTGGTGCATTCTACCGGTCAATGGAAAACAATCGACGAGGGTATAGTCTTTGAACTTCTCCGCTGTGCTGATGACCGTTGCGCTTTCCTTGCCGTTGACATGGTCTACCCGCGCTTTTCCCTTTCCGCTGAGCCCAATCGGCAATTCGATGAGTTGCTCGTCAAAATCGTGGTGCCCGCCTACCAAGGCGAGATAATGCTTGACGACCTCGCGGTGTTCAAACAGAATCGCCATTTCGCGGTAGATCTCCGGATTTTTGGCGAAGAGCAGCACCCCTGTGGTTTCCTTGTCGATGCGGTGGCAAAGTTGCAGCTCGGGCAAATAGCGCCTTCCGAGCCCCAGCATGTTGATCTCCGATTCGCGGTCGCTCAAACTGCTGATTCCGTGTGGCTTGTTCACAGCGATGATATGCTCGTCTTCAAGCAAAATGATATCCTCAAATCGAATGAACTCGCGCTTCTTTACGAAGGGCTTCAGTTCAAAATCCCAACCATCCATTGTTCTTCTTTCAATTGTGCTTTCGCGCGTTTGTAATCGGGAAAATATTTGCCCACCCAATTCCAGAATCGTGGGCTATGGTTCATTTCGTGGAGATGCATCAACTCGTGAACGATCACGTAGTCAATCAAACCTTCGCTGAGCAAGACAAGTTGCCAATTGAGGTTGATGTTGCGCAGCGTACTGCAACTTCCCCATTTGGATTTCAGCTCCTTGACATGCAAATGGTTAAAGCTCAAACCCGTCACTTTTGCCCAATGTTCCACCCGGTGCGCAAGATACATTTCGGAAAACTTGCGAATGGCAAAGTACAGAACCTTGCGGCGATGCCGCGTCAGGTATTTTTCAGGTGCAAAGACCTCAAAGGGACCGGAGCGGTCAAATTGGAAATAGGTGCGGTGCGAGGGATGCCAAACGACAGGATGCGGTTTACCAAAAAGCGGAACTTGCCGCTCGATATCCATCAGCAAATCCCTTTTGCGATCGGCCTCTGACCGACGCGACCTGTAACCCCGCAGAATCCAAGTGACCTTGCTGTGGAGAAACTGAAGGTCAAAATCACCCAATTTCCCATTGCTCGTTTCGATTTGGAGGCGATTGTCTTCCAGAAAACTCAGGCGCACCCGATTGGGCCGTCCCTTGACAATGCTCATCGGAATCGCCTCAGTGGCAATGCGGAGCGTGTTATCATCTTCGTGGATCGTCAATTGGCCTTTGCGAGTGTGAAGTTGAAAGTAGCGCCATTGCCAGGTGTGCTTTCCACCCAGATACGTTCTTTGTGGGCCTCGATGAAGTGTTTGCAAATGGCCAAACCCAGACCCGTTCCCCCGCGGTTCCGCGAACGACTCTTGTCGATGCGGTAAAATCGCTCAAACAACCGACTGATATGCTGTTGTTCTATGCCCGGCCCGTCGTCCTTGACCTTCACGAGCACTTTGGACTCCGATGTAAGCTCCAGGCTCAAGGTAATGTTCCCTTTGGAACTTCCGTACTTCACGGCATTGTCGATCAAGTTGCGCAAAACTTGCTCGATGCGCTGCTTGTCTGCCATGACCATCGCACGTTCAAGGCCGTTGGCCGAAATGGAATAGTGGATGTCCCTTCCCTTGCGTGTAAACTTATAACTGAGGCTGTCCAGCAGATCCACGATCAGCTCATAGATGCTGAATTTTTCATGGTTCATACTCAGCTGACCCGATTCGATATGGCTGATGACCAAGATGTCGGATACGAGGTTACTCAAGCGCTCCGCATGTTTTCCAGCTTTTTGCAGGAATTTCCGGTTGACTTTCGGATCCTCCAAGGCGCCGTCGAGCAGGGTTTCGATGAATCCCTCAATCGCAAAAATGGGCGTCTTGAGTTCATGGGAAACGTCGCCCAAAAATTCGCGGCGAAACGCCTCCATTTCTTTCAGACGGGTGATTTCCTCTTGAATTTCCTTGCTGCGTTCGGCATCAAGCTGCTTGAGACGGCGGTAAAGGAAGAACTGCAAGACTGCGGTGAGCGCGAGGAAGCTCAACACAAACATCGCCAACGTCTCGACAAAAAGATTGCCGCGTTCCAAACCGTCCACCACGCGCACAATCACAAAGGTGACCGAGATCGCCAAAGCAGTCAGCAAACCAACGAGAACAGAAGGCGGGTACTTTTGGTCCTGCCAACCGATATCAGGCCTTAGTGGTGAATTTGTAGCCAACGCCTTGAATTGTTTTGATCCACTTTTTTCCAATTTTTTCGCGCAGCTTGCGCACATGCACATCAATCGTGCGGTCCACGACTTGCACATCTGATCCCCAGACTTGCTCCAATAAAATGTCGCGCGTGAACACCTTGCCAGGTTGTGACGCGAGGAACAACAAGAGCTCAAACTCCTTCTTGGGCAGGCTCAAGGGTTTACCTTTGCGGTAGACCAGGTATTCGTCACGGTTGATTTCCAACTCCCCCACTTTCAGGGTATTGCTTTGCTCGACAGGTGCAGGCCCCGATTGCCGCCCCCTCCGAATGATCG
Source organism: Bacteroidota bacterium (assembly GCA_016718825.1). Taxonomy (NCBI): domain Bacteria; kingdom Pseudomonadati; phylum Bacteroidota; species Bacteroidota bacterium. The sequence goes on from JADKCL010000037.1 coordinate 36,288, forward strand.
CTTGCAGTCTTGCCAAGAGCAACCTTGGCTTGATCGGCTTGGTGACGTAGTCGTCAGCGCCTGCTTCCAAGCCAGCGATTTCGCTGTATTCCTCGGAGCGTGCCGTAAGGAAAATAATATGCGGCCTGTCTCCGCCCGGCATGGCACGCAATCGACGGCAGGTCTCCACACCATCCATGCGGGGCATCATGATGTCCAGCAAGATCATGTCGGGCTCCTCCTTGCGTGCGATTTCCAAGGCTTCTTCGCCATTCGAAGCGCGAAGCACCTTAAAATCAGCCTTCTCCAAATTGTATTGAAGCAACTCGAGGATATCTTCCTCGTCATCTACCAGCAGTATCTTGATTTTTGGCATACGTTGCTTCGCTCGGGACTTTCTTAGCTTCCGAAAATTTCTTTGAGTTTTTCTTCCAGGGCAGGACCTCTCAAGTTACGGGCAATGATCTTGCCTTCCTTGTCTACGAGCACCGTCGCAGGAATCGAATTTACGCCATAAGCCTTGGCCGGTTGACTTCCCCAGCCGCCCAAGTCACTGATATGCGCCCAAATCAGGCCGTCTTGCTTGATCGCATCAAGCCATTTTCCCTTTTCTTGATCCAGACTCACACCCAAAATTTCAAATCCTTTGGGATGATACTTCTTATAGGCTAGCAAGACGTTGGGATTTTCCATTCTGCAAGGGCGGCACCAGCTTGCCCAGAAGTCAATCATGACGATTTTTCCACGAAAATCGCTCAATTTCATCGTCTTGCCATCGGGTGTTGCTGCAGAGATGTCAGGTGCCATGCCGCCTTCGGCCGTGGCTTCTATCTGGGCGATCGAATTGTTGAGCGAGGCGATGAAGCCGGGATCGCTGGAAGGGTACGTGCTGATAAACAATTTCCCGTATTCAAGAAGAAGATCGCTTTTCGCTTGTTCGAAGCCGGAAACAAATCCGCGGAGCAAACTTTCATGGGCGACTGAACCCGCATTTGCCTTGGCTAACACAGGATCGATCGAACTTTTGACCACGTCTTTGGGCATTCCTTGACCGACAAGCGTACCGCTAAAGGCGCGAGCCTTGTCAAACAATTGGGGCATGCCAGCAATTTCAGCATCGTTGAAATCCAAACCGGCGAAAAATGATTGACGGAAGTACTCAAGTTCGTTGGGGTACTGACTGTGGCTTGGATCAGATATATAAGGCTGGAAATGATATATCTTGGCGATTTTACCAAGGTATCCGCCAGCTTTGATCAACGAATCCATGTAGGTCCCATGAAACTTGTTAAGGTTCGTGATGTCTCCTTGGATCCGTTGGACTTGCATCGGATCCGTTTGGGAAAATATCTGCAGATTCTGGAAGAGACCATTGAGCTGCTGATTGTGGTTGTTCATGCGCTCCTGCAGGTGCACAAAGCCGTCGTTCATGATGGCGCCTTCAAATTTGAATTGCTGCGGGGTATTGCAATTACCCTCCATGGTGATTTCACCACCATCGCCCAAGACGACATTGGTTGCACGGTTGGGGGCTTCGCCAATCATGTAAAACCCGGGATGCGCCAGCTTTTTGGACAAGCTGAATGTGACATCGCTGCCATCCTTCTCAAGTTTTGCAGCTGCAACCTGATTCACCCTTGTTCCATTGACCTCAAACAATCGAATTGAATCCCCGGAGCATTGGGAGAGTTTGCCGTTGATCAACGTTTCACCATCCGCTGCGCCACCTCCACTTTTGCAGCCCACAAGCATTGCTAGCGAAAGAAATACAAAAAGAACCGACGGAAGGGGATTGAACTTCTTGAATTGTGCTGATTTCATCGTTTTTGAAAAATACTTCGAGGATTACGGCGATTGCCTTCAACAAAGGCCAAATATAAGCCGAGTTATGCAATTCTTAAAACCTGCGCAGCGTGACAAGGAAAGCCAATCACGGTTGCGCGAATGCAAAAAACCCGTGCAATGCAGCGGGTTTTGCAGATTTCTATGGATTGGATGTCGCTCAGACGTGCATCCAATTTTTCTTCTCCAGCAATTCTTCCTTGCTTTCAGGATAATCGGGATCAGGGACGCAGCAGTCTACCGGACAAACCGCGGCGCACTGCGGCTCCTCGTGAAATCCAGTACATTCCGTGCATTTATCAGGAACGATGTAGTAGATTTCGTCAGAAACAGGTTTCTGAATGGCATTGGCCGATTGTGAGCTACCATCGCCAAAGGCGATATCGCCGCTGAGCCCCGTACCATCTGAAAAACGCCATTCGACGCCAGGCTCATAGATTGCAGTATTGGGGCATTCTGGTTCGCAGGCGCCGCAGTTAATGCATTCTTCGGTGATCATCAGTGCCATAGTGCTCTTCTTCTTTTGTCAATCCTTTATTTAAAATTCGCAGACCACGGAAAAACCCTCTCCTACTGCGATTGTTTCCAATTTGATGCAAAAGTAAGGATATTTTTTATTTGGAATCATTCTAAATAAGGAAAGGATATACGGCGACGAAAACCGTCCGTGCCACTTGTCGTCCGAATTTGGCTTCCATACGCTAATTTTGGACCATGATTGCCGAGGATTTAAAAGGTTGGGGCCAATTGCTGGCAACGATGCGCGACGACGAAAGCTTGCTTGCGCGTGCAGCCAACATGAATGAATGGTTTACCCCGGATTCCATTCAATTGGCGATTGAAGCGATGCTACCCTGGTTTGAGGGCAACTTGTTGACAGACCTTCGAAACAAGTACCCCACGGTTCGCAAGGCGCGGCGAATCGGTTTGATTTTGGCGGGAAACCTTCCTTTCGTGGGTTTGCACGATGTATTAATGGTGCTCCTGAGCGGCCATATCGCCGTCGTCAAGCCTAGCCACAAGGATGCGGTACTCCTTCTTCGCCTCCTGGAACGCTCGTCGCCCGAAATCCAGCGGCGCGTGAGCATTGTAGACCGCATTTTGCCCAACGAGGTCGACTTTCTGATCGCAACGGGAAGCAATACCACGGCGAGGCAGATCGAGGCTTCGTTTGCAGGAATACCACAATTGATTCGCAAAAGCCGCTTTTCGGTGGCTGTACTTGATGGAAACGAGTCAGAAAGCGCATTGACAGGGTTGGCGGATGATGTTTTGATGTATCATGGCTTGGGTTGCAGGAGTGTCGCCTCCATCCTGATTCCCAATGGCTACGATATGCAGCCGCTGAATGCAATCCTAGATCGTCATTTGCCACATGCCTTGGCTCCTGCTTGGCATGATGTGGTGCGCTTCGAACGTGCAAAATGGATGATGACCGGCGCGCGTATCGAGCCTTGCCAGCGCATTTTGGTCCTGCACGGGCAAACGCTGCGCCCGGGAGGCATCGGCGTCCTGCGTATTGTGACCTATTCCAGCGATGCCGAATGCGCATTTTTGCTGGCAGGGGCGGAATCAGAATTGCAGTGTACTGTTGGCGCACATTACATTCCGCTGGGACAGGTTCAGCGTCCTCGATTGGATGATTTTGCAGACGGCATTGATACCCTGCAAAGCTTGACGGGACTTGCCTGAAGAATCATTAAAATTCCCGACCTGCACCAATTCGCCACCAATCTGCTTCTTGCAAAAGCCCGGTATTCGGCTTTTGTCTAGATTGACCGTGTAGGAAGCGGCACTGCATATCCTTTTCTGATTATCACGAATTCTTACATCAAACATTTCGTGGATTTTTGAGCGTTTTTTTCGGCCAAGCAAGCTTGATGGCCAAAGACTGCCCGCTAAAAGGCCTCCCAGATCATCAATTGGCCATATCCAGAGAAAGTCGATCGTTGAATTGGACATGAATTTTTTTTGAAAAAATGTCTTGCGTTTTCAATTTGTTACATCGATATTTACGAATAGGATACTAGGAATGAGGTTTTTAAAGAATCAATTCGACTCAGAATTTTTGAAATTAAAAATTGCCCGAACCCAATGATCAACTGAAACGGGATCAGCGCAAGAAGATTAAAAAGAAGTTAAGGATCGTGGCTGAATATGGTTCAGCTTGGAGGTTGCGTCATCGCGATCAATGTGCATTACTGTGCGTTGCGCTGAGCCGTTTCCTTTGAGCGTGAACTTTCTGGCCAATGAAGCAAGTAGTGCGGTCGTCTATCATCGGATTTCGGTTCGAGGTGTGACTATTTGCTTGAATTCGACGCGTTCTTTGGGCGTATTGGAGCTACAGAACAAGTGCTAATACATTGATAATAAGTGTATAAAATGCTTGATATGGATCAAAAAACGCTCGAAAAAATCAATCTATTCACAATTCTAAAATTTTAAATTGAAAAGAAACATGAATCAATTGTTGAAAATGTTGGCAATGGGAATGCTGCTTGGGCTGCTTTCCATTAGCTACGCGAATGCACAATCGCTCACGCCCGCGGAACCGATCCGCAGCGGATCGCTTGCCGATCCGAGCGTGGAAGCCGCAGGCTATGACGCCCACAAGGCGCAGTTTGTCGCTGAAAACCCTCAGTTGTACAACGAAATGGTTGGCAATCAGCAAGTAAAAACGCTCCCAGCGAGCAATCCATGGGGTTCCGATGAAAACAAGGAGCGCTGGGTTGCCGAGCATCCAAGCGAATATGCCGCGTTGCAGCAAAACGCTGTCGACAATCGCACACGCGTCACCCGTGCTGAGTTCAATGCCCTGCCTGTTGACAAGCAGCAGGCCATGCAAAACGATGCCAATTTCATCATCATCGACTAATCCAGAGAAGATACCACTATGAAAAAGTTCTTACAACTCTTGTTGGCGCTTGCCTTCCTCGCTACATCGGGGACAGTGGCAAATGCCCAGTGTACCAATACGTCACAATACGGTTCTGCAACCGTCAATACAAGCGGCGTTATCGTTACGATTTCTTCTTGCTCCTATGCCGGCGAATTTTCTCCGATTTTTGGCGCAGTCGCTGGACAGGTTTTGAAGTTTACTTCTACCGTTCCAAACGGCACGATCACCATCCGCAGTGGGTCATCTGCCGGCCCGGTTGTCGGGTTTGGCACATCGCCGCTTACGGTGAGCAACACCTTTAACGGCACATTGTACGCACACTGGAACACTCCGGGATGCGGGTCGCTCAACAGCTGTTTTGTTACCACAGTTCAGTGCGTCTCCTGTACACCACCTCCTGCTGCTGTCAACGACTTTTGCAGCGGCGCGATCTCCATCGCTTGCGGTGCAAGCGTGTCTGGAAACACCTCCGCCGGCACGCCTGACAACGGCACAGCAGCCACTTGCGTTACCTCAACCGGTACCGGTGGTGGCCTCTGGTACAAAGTGATCGGCAATGGCGGATTCATCAACGCCAACACGTGTACCGGTACAAGCTACGACTCCAAGTTGAGCGTGTACACCGGCACCTGCAGCGGCCTTGTCTGCGTCACTGGCAACGACGACAACTGCGGACTTCAGTCACGCGTGTCTTGGTGCTCGGTCCAGGGCCAAGCCTATTACATCCTCGTGCATGGCTTCGGCGCAGCGCAAGGTGCATTCACACTGAGCATCGATTGTACCCCTCCAGCCGTGACCATCAATTCCGTTGCTCCTCGCTGCACTGGCGGTGCCAACGTAACTTTGAGTGCCAACTTCCCTGGCGGTACATTCAGCGGCCCTGGTGTTACCGGTAATACCTTCAGCCCTACGGCTGCTGGTGTAGGTACGCACACGATCACTTATACCGTTTGTAGCGTTGTGGCTACCACGACCATCACGGTGCTCGCTGCTCCTTCCAATGATGCTTGCGCCAATGCAGCTCCACTCGCATGCAATTCTTCTGTCAGCGGTAGCACCACCTGTGCCACCGTCGATGGCGGCCTTTCCTTCTGTGGCACCACCGGCGGCACTGCCCCGGGCGTTTGGTATCAGTTCACTGGCAATGGCGGATTTGCTTCCTTGAGTACCTGCAATGCTGCAACCAATTATGACACCAAATTGCACGTGTTCACGGGCAGCTGCGGTGCTTTGACCTGCGTAGGTGGCAATGACGACTACTTCTCAACCGGCAAAACATGTTCGTTTAGCGGCTTGCGTTCGTTGGTGGAATTCTGCACCACCCCGGGTACCACTTATTATGTTTTGGTACACGGTTTCAGCTCCGGCGCTGGCAACTACCAATTGGACTTGAACTGTACCGCACCTTTGACGGTGGATGCAGGTGCTTGCCAGACGCGTTTTGTGGGCTATAGCGGCCCAGGCGCTCCTGATGACACCCTTTACATCTGCCCAACGGTCACCGGTGGTAGCGGTCAGATCACCACGACGATCAGCCCTGCTGCAGCTTATACCTGCCAAAATGGTTGCTTCGCTGTGGCTCCAAATGCCACCACGACCTACACCATCACCTCGACTGACGGCAACGGTTGCTCCGCAAGCAGCTCCGTGACCGTCAACTATCTGGATGTTGTGGCAGCTTGCGGTTCCAATGGCCAACCAAAAGTGCAGATTTGCCACGTGCCTCCGGGCAACCCAGGCAATGCCAACACGCTCTGCGTGAGCCCCAATGCTGTGCCTGCCCACTTGGGAGCCGGTATCGGTCATGGTGGAGATTACCTCGGCCCATGCGGCAATCCTTGCCGCCGCACCAATCCTGCTTGCGCTCCTGAAACTTGTGGTGGTACCTATACCGTCACGATCTCTGGCACAGGCTACTTGGATGAGACCAGCTGGAGCTTTGGCGGCACAACCGGTGGCCCATACAGCTTCGGTTCCACCAATTCGGTGACCGTCGTTGTTCCGAACGGAACTTCAACCTTCACCCTTGAAACACAAGGAAGCTTCAACGACAACCGTGCAACCTATACCATCTCCTGCAATGGAGGTGTGGTGACCTCTGGTTCGTTGAATGGTGGACTCTCGACAACGATCACCGGCATCTGCTGTGGCGGTATTGTCGCTCCTAAAATGGGCGATCAACCACAAGCAGCCATGAGCACTGGCGGTATTATGGCCTATCCAAATCCTTTCAATGAGACAACCACCTTCCGCTTCCGTTCCAGCAAGAACGGCGTGGCTTCGGTGACCATCTTCACATTGACGGGCAAGGAAGTCGCGAGCGTCTTCAACGGCGCTGTCGAGGCTGAAGGCGTGTATGAAGTACCGTTCAATGCCCAAGGCTTGAGCAGCGGCGTGTACCTCTACCGTTATGTCAATGCCGAAGGTCAAATTTCCATGGGCAAAGTGAATTTGGTGAAATAATCCAATTCGGTGACCTTAAAAGAAAACCCCATGCTGCTTCGGTGGCATGGGGTTTTTCTTTTCTATCCAAGGAAGGCGCTATCTTAAATTGAAACACTGATCAATATCCTTTCCGCTTCATTGGGTTTTCTACCGTAAATTTGCACCAATGAAAAAAGTCCATTTTGCCCTGTTTTTAACGATTTTCGGAGTTTTGACCTTGTGGATGTCAAGCTGCGAAAAAGACAAGGCATCCAACCGCAATTCCAAAGCTGATTCCCTCCCAAACCCCGAATTAGTAGCACTGAAAACGGATACGCCGCTGTTTGCGATTGTCGTGAACCGTGACATTCGCATGAAGCATTATTTTCCGTTCATGGACAGCGTTGTCTTGGCTTACGATTCCTTGGTCGGGTATGCCTTGACGGAACATCTGTTGGTGCGTTACAATCCTTGGATCATCGACACCCTGCAGAGCTACGATTATGACCTGCGCATGCCCAAAGGCCAATTCATCAAGGACCAAAAGGAAGAGGTGATGCTGCGCAAAGGTGATACGCTTTTTGTGCCCAATGACAGCGCAGCGGCTGAATTGTTACGGCTATTTGCCCAAACCACCATTGACGTCAACATTCCTGAATTTAAAATGCGAATCATGGAAGGTGACACGGCCAAATATGTATTCCCGGTGCGTGTGGGCAGGGACGAAGAGAAATTTCTGGGAATGGCGGGCCGTGTGGCAAGCTTGCGTACGCCGATTGGCGAAGGAACAATCGTGCGCATTGAGAAAAACCCCTTGTACATGAATCCCGTCGATGGTCAACGGTATTATGCCACCCACCGCGACGACGGCAAACTCACGCAATTGCCGCAAATTCCATTTCTGGAGCCCGAAATCAATGGTCAGCGGCCCGGCTCGCTGATTCACCCGACCACCAATCCGCATTCGCTCGGCAAAGCCTATTCCAATGGTTGTGTTGGCACCTCCGAACATGCAGCGTGGATCGTCTATTACCATGCGCCCGTCGGCACCAAGGTCCGCTTCCGCTATGACCTCAAGGTGATGGACGAAAAAGGCGATACGTTGGAATTGAAGAATGTGTACAAGCTTAAATTCCCGCTCAAGAAGTCGCAAGCCTTTCAACCTTTGCTTTGCCGAATGGATACATTGCAAGACGGCAGCGTCGTCCACGTCTGCAAATAGCGGAAATCATTCGTTGACAATTGTCTAGCTTTCCCGGAATTCCACCTTGGTCCAGCATTCCGGCAAATGCGTGTCGTAAATCCCGTGTTTGTTCATCGCCCACGCCGGATGCGGATGGACCTCGATCCCTGAAGGGGTCATTTTCTGGAATCTGCCCATAAAAATCCGCCATTCGTCGCCGTTTTGGGGTGGAAGGGAGCGCCCGTTGGCGAGGTGGGAAAGACCCGTCCAAGGAATTGCCACTTCCAAGCTCCATCCTTTGTCCACGTGGGTGGGATCGTTGATTTTGCCATCCACTTTCACCGCCGTCTGTAAGCCCGGCAAGTCCCAATTGGGAAAGGCCCAACGCAATCCCCTCGGATGCCTTCCATACCAAAACGAACTGCCCACACGGTCATAATCGCCGCCAAAAGTCAGGGCTTGGGGCTGAAACACGTCAAATTCGGGAATGTCCCAGCGGCTGCCGCGCTGATAGGCGTCCTTCCAGATGAAAAAGACTTCGTAAATGGTATTGAGCGCATTCACCTCCAACTCATAATAGCTGTCGCCGCCATCGATCAGGATTTCCAAGTCGCTTTCGAGGAAAATGATCGAATCGCGTTCCGTTTGATGGGCGGTGACGAAGGGATCTTCGGCCCAAAAGGCAAAATAAAGATGGGTTTCGTCCCACAAGGCCGCCACGCGCGTGTCGTACAATCCCGGAAGCCCTGTCACCATGTCCACCAATCGCGGCGACCAATTGGCTGATTGCCAGACGGGTTTGGAGATGTCGCCATCAATTTGAATCGGACCCGCGATTTGTTTGCAAACATAATGTGCTGCGGCCGAAGGGTCTCCGGTAAAGGCTGAGTTCGAATTTGGATTCATTGCTGCGAAGATGGGGTTTCTGAAACGTTGCGCAATTGTGCTGCCGCTTGCTCGGGCGTAATGTCACGCTGCGGTTCGGCCAACATTTCGTAGCCGACCATAAATTTCTTGACCGTGGCAGACCGCAACAGCGGCGGATAAAAGTGCATGTGCAGCGTCCATTCGGGGTGGGCGAGGCCGTCGGTCGGCGCTTGGTGAATGCCCGCTGAGTAAGGGAAACTGCATTGAAACAGGTTGTCGTAGCGGCAAGTGATCCTTCGAATGACATCTGCAAAGGCAGTTCGTTCCACATCGGTCAGCGCCAAAAGGTCCTGGACATTGCGCTTCGGCAAAATCAACGTCTCAAAAGGCCATGCTGCCCAAAACGGCACGACGACCGCAAAATGGTCGTTTTCCAAAACCACTCTTTCCTGATGACGCAATTCGGCAGCGAGGTAATCGGCCAACAAGGTGCGTCCATGCTGCGTGAAGTGGGCCTGCTGCTGCGCCTGCTCGCGCGCCGGCAACTCGGGGACATGCGCTTGCGCCCATACCTGCCCGTGCGGATGCGGGTTGCTGCAACCCATGGCCTGACCCTTGTTTTCGAAGATTTGCACGTGCTGAATATCCTCCCGCTGCCCCAATTCGGCAAACAAGTCGCACCAACAATCGACCACTTTCCGGATTCCAGCAACATCCATTTGCGCCAAGGTCAAGTCGTGCCGCGGCGAGAAACAGATCACTTTGCAAATACCCGATTCGAATTCGCGCACAAACAAAGGGTCTTCATTTTCAGGGATTTGTGGATTCTCTGCAGGATTCTCCAACAATGCTGGGAAGTCATTCGCAAAGACAAAAACATCCTCGTATTGTGGATTTTCCACGCCTGCTGCGCGTTGATTTCCCGGACAGAGGTAGCAATGTGGGTCATGCAAAGGCAGTTTTTCGCTTCTGACAACCTCTTGCTGACCCTGCCAAGGCCGTTGCGCGTTGCGGGGAAACGAGAATCCATTCGCCGGAAAGCAGGTTTTTGCGGCGATGGGGGAGATGATGGGATGAGTTCATTGCTTGAGAATGCTTCCGCCGTCGCTGATTTTCACGGGATAAAAATGCGGGGTGATGCCAAAATTGCGTTCGTAGCCATTTTTGAGATGCGCTTCGAATGCAGTTAAGTAGTTGTGGTTCACCAGATTCAACGTACATCCGCCGAATCCGCCCCCCATCAACCTTGCACCTGCAACGTACTCCAGGGAACCCGTGAGGTCCACCAAAAAGTCCAATTCGGCGCAACTGACGGCATAATCATGTTGTAAACCTGCATGCGTGGCATACAGACATTCCCCGACGGCCTTGATTTCGCCTTTTTGCAAAGCCTCCGCCACAAACCCAACGCGGGCATTTTCCTCCATCACGTATTTGCAGCGCAGCGCCACCTCGGGCGACATTTCCCAGCCTACTGTTTTGAGCATGTTCAGGTCGGCATCGCGCAGGCTTTGCACCTGCGGAAATTGGCGTTGGATCAGCCGAAGTCCTTCTGCACACTCCGCACGGCGCTGATTGTAAGCGGATTCGGCCAAGGAATGTTTGACGCGGCTGTCGCACAAAACGAGGGAGTATTCGCCCAGATCGGCAGGAACATATTCGAAGGAAAGATCACGGCAATCCAGTTTCAAAAAATGGCCTGCCCGCCCAAACAGCGAGGCATATTGGTCCATCAACCCGCAATTGACGCCTGCGTATTCATGCTCGGCCTGCTGCGCAATCCTTGCAATCTCTGCGCGCTCCAAACCCAGCCCATGCAATTCATTCAAGGCCAGTCCGATCCCAACGCATAAGCGCCGCCGAGGAGGACAATCCGGCCCCAACGGGAATATCCCCGCCAAAGGCAATCTGCGTCGGCGGAATATTCCTTGGCCCCAAACCCACGATCATGCCGAGGACATACTTTGCCCACGACGGCACAGGTCCGTTTCCGCCATTAAAGTTGATGAGAAACTGCTCGTTCAGATCCGCCGCAAAAACCTCGGTAGAAATCAGTCCCGGCCCAACTTCAATGGTCATCGCCAAATCGATCGCCGCCGGAAAAACAAAACCTTCGTTGTAATCGGTATGCTCCCCGATCAGGTTGATGCGCCCCGGCGACCTGACAACCACCGCAGGGCGGGCGAAAAAATGGGATTCGAAGGCGGATTTCATATTCGAAGCGGAAGTTAGGGATTTTTGGCAACCGTTCGCATTCCAAGCAGCCACCAATAGGAGCAATCCAAATCGGATTATATTTGGTCAAAATTGCCAGCCATGGAAGTCGTGCAGCATTCTCCCTCGATTTGGACCATCGCCAATTTCCTCACCGAACGTGAATGCGATGACCTTCTCCTCTTCAGCGAACGGATGGGCTTTGAAGAGGCGACCGTAAGCCTGCGTTCGGGTGCCAAAATGATGAAGGGCCTCCGCAACAATGAGCGGCTTCTGTATGAAGATGCTGCCTTGGCAACAAAATACTGGGAAAAACTCGCTCCATTTTGTCCGAAAGAAATCGACGGTGCCATCGCCGTGGGGCTCAATGAACAGTTCAGGTTTTACAAATACGATCCCGGGCAGCGATTCAAACGCCATATCGACGGCCGTTTCAGGCGGAATGAATTCGAAGAAAGCCGCATCACGTTCATGGTTTACCTCAACAGCGACTGCGAAGGCGGCGAAACGGCCTTTGACGACCTGACGATTGTGCCGCAAGTCGGAATGGCGCTTTGTTTTATCCATGAGTTGAAGCACGAAGGTCGTCCGGTGACCGCAGGCACGAAGTACGTGTTGCGGTCAGATGTGATGTACCGCATTAGGTAATCAAATAGATGAAAGTCGTCCAGATATGGAAATTTGCAAACAAGGCTGATGTTTTTCCTGATGCTGTGTTTTCTGGCAAGCTGCCGTCCACCGCAGAACGAATCCACGTCTTTGCCGATTCCTGGCCAAGATTGATTCTCCCTCCTGTCGTCTTGGGAACGGTGCAAGATGCGGGTTCACCACAAATCGGCTGTGCCAAGGAATGTTGCAAGCGACTGTTCACACATCCTGACGCCAATCGCAAAATCGTATCCTTGGGACTCATCGATCCGGTTGCTGAGAAGAAGTGGCTTTTTGAGGCGACGCCAGATATTGCAGCACAGATGCGCTTCTTGCATGCTTGTACCGGGTTTTCACGGGAGATTCCTGATGGGATATTTTTGACGCATGCACACATCGGGCACTATGCGGGCCTCATGCAGTTAGGGCGCGAAGCGATGAATGCCGACAAAATTCCTGTTTTCGCGATGCCTCGGATGTCGGACTTCCTGAAAAACAACGGGCCATGGAGCCAACTCGTTCGCTTGCAAAACATTGAATTGAAGGAGCTTCAAGACCGGCAAGCAATTGCCGTTAGTGAAAACCTATCGGTTTCGCCGATCCTTGTTCCACACCGCGACGAATATTCGGAAACGGTTGGTTTTCAGGTGGCAGGACCAAACAAAAAGGCCCTCTTTATCCCCGATATCGACAAATGGGATAAATGGGAAACGAACATCGAGCAGGCGATTGCCGAGGTAGATTATGCCTTGCTCGATGGGACGTTCGTGGATGGCGCCGAATTGCCGGGAAGAAATATTGCGGAAATTCCGCACCCGTTTGTCAGTGAGAGTTTGCAAAGGTTTGCGACGCTGCCGTTGGCGGAGCGTAACAAGATTTATTTCATCCATTTCAATCACACCAATCCGTTGTTGATCGAGGGGAGCGAAGCTGAAAAGCGTGTGATCGAAGCGGGATTTCATGTTGCGCGAATAGGAATGGTGCTACCGCTTTAACTCGATCCCGTTTCTATTCCGGGAATTCCATTGGGATGGGTCCAGTTCAACGCAGGACAAAACAAAAGTCATTGGGATTGGTTACCACCCTAGAATCCCAAAAATCAACTTCAAGAATATGCATACCATCCTCGGCGCCGGCGGCGCAATCGGCGTTGAATTGGCCAAATCACTCAAGGATTTCACCTCCGACATCCGTTTGGTGAGCCGCAATCCCAAAAAGATCAATGCCAGCGACACCCTTCTTCCTGCGAATCTGCTGACGAAAGAGGGCATCTCCAAAGCGGTCGCCGGCAGCGAAGTCTGCTACCTCACCATCGGCCTGGATTACAAAACCAAGCTTTGGCAGGAAACTTGGCCGACCCTCATGGAAAATGTCGTCGCTGCCTGCATCGAACACAAAAGTAAGCTTGTCTTCTTTGACAATGTCTATGCGATCGGTGGCGACAACGTCAAGCATATCACGGAAACTTCGCCCATCAGCCCCTGCAGCAAAAAGGGCGAAGTCAGGACCAAAGTGGACCGCATTGTCCTCGACAACATCGAAAAAGGAAAACTCGAAGCGATCATCGCCCGCGCCCCCGACTTTTTCGGCCCGATCAAGGACAAAAGCATGTTGATGAACTTGGTCTACGACAACCTCGCCAAAGGCAAAAAAGCGCAATGGCTTTGCAACGCCGATGCCGTTCATACCACAGGCTTCACGCCGGATTTGGGCCGGGGTACCGCGATGCTCGGAACGACGCCCGATGCCTTCAACCAAATTTGGAACCTGCCCGTCGATCCGGCCCGCATTACCACCCGCGAATTTGTCAAGCTCTTCGTAGCGGAAATGGGGGGCTCCGACAAAGTGAGTGTACTCCCGAGCTGGGCCGTGAAAATGCTGGGAATTTTTGTCCCCATCCTCGGCGAAATCTATGAGATGCGGTACCAATTTGACCGCGACTACTACTTTGATTCCGGCAAATTTTGCAAGCGCTTCAACTACACGCCGACGAGCAATGCCGAGGCAGTGAAGCTGACGGTGGCGGCTTTGAAGGCGGGTGGATGAGGGAATCTTCCTATCGAATTTGGGTACACTAATTCAAATAGGTCAGCCGATCAAAGATCTGCCGGGATGATCGAATGAAAGGTGATCAAACCTATCCAATGGAACATTTCAGCCGATCAAAGATCTGCCATGAAGATCGAATGAAAGGTGATCAAACCCATCCAATGGATGAAGTCAGCCGATCAAAGATCTGCCGTGATGAAGTGATGCACAATGATCAACGAGAGCCAATCCTGAAAATTCTGTGAATCCTGTAAATTAGCTTCGCTGATCTAAAGATTCTGATCCAGACAGCACACCCAGAATTCAACCCAAGATACAATTCCGGAAATTCTGCGAATCCTGTAAATTCTGATTCCGACCCTGCTCACACGCACACCCCACACTCACTCTGGACACAAAAGTCCCTCCACCTTGCAGTAACGGGACCCAGCCGCCAGCCAAGCGGCAAAAAACCAATCCTTCAGCGTTTAAAACAAACGCTCAATTCGCATGGCATTGCCCGAACCCATCAGCGTATTGGTACCGCCGATTTGTCGGTAAAACTCAATGCCGAGCCCGACGACCAGGCTCACGTCCACAGGCACGACCGGCGAGTTCGCGATCGTCGCAGTCAGCTGAATGCTCGTCGGAACCAGCAGGCCACGCAGCGGCAATACCGCCGTTTGGTCCGATGCCTTCAAGCCATTCAGCGCGGCATTGACGGGTTGATAAGGAATCGTGCCGCCCACAAACTGGTAGTCCGCAAGAAGGCCGGCAACAAGGTAGACGCGAAAATGCGTTGCGCCTTGCGGCTTCGCCAAGTCAAGACGCGTGTCAAACACAGGCACATCCAGCTGTACCATATTGCGGTCCACATTCGGCAGCAGATCATAGTCTGCCTTGAACCTTCCCGCAAACGGCTCTTCCCGGTTCAGGTCGAAATCGTAGGCCATAGCTGCATTCGCTGCAATTTCGACCGAACGTTCCCCACCGATGCCACTGCTTTGAGACACAATCCTGCGCATCAACCCTTGCATACGCGAAGTCAAATACCGCTCACCAAATCCCGTCGATTGGTTTCCAAGGCACTTGCGCAATGCACTCGCGGCCAAAGCTGCGCCAGTGAATTCCGACATGTTTTCACGCGTCGGGGCAAAAGCCTCCTCCGTCATGATTCGATCCTTGGTCACAACATCCGACAAATGGGCGCGGCCCTTGCCTCCATCGATGACCATGCGGACGTTACCGTACTGTCCGCTCAAATGAACAACACCGAATTGCTTTCCCATGTCATTTTTGTTTATGGGTAAAGTAATACACCAATACGCACACGTCAATTCCGCTCGAATCACACAAGGCGATTGGCAAAAAACTTGGTTTTTTATGCCCCACATCACGCCGACGTGGAGCGGCTAACGGCTGTTACAAGAGGAAGTGCAAAGTTTACAGCCAGCAATGATTTACATGTTTTACTCCTTTCCTAATTAAACCATAATATATTTAATTTCTCTTCGTGCCTTCGTGTCTTAGTGGCTAAAATTACTTGGTGTCTTTGTGCCTTGGTGGCCAGAATTAACAACAGCAACAGTTTATTTCTTCAAATTCATTCTTTGCAAATCTATACGCCAAGAATTCAATTATGGTACATCAAAACGAAAATATTTTTTATTTTTTTTCACCCCAATTTTCCCGCAATGACATACCTCTCCTGATCGGCTTATTCCGCTGTATATCAACCCATTTTGACCATAATAAATATTCTCCTTTGCACCGCAAGACGGCGCAATGATTGTGGTCAAAGCATTACCTTTTGATAGGTCATTTTGCAAATGGGCAAACCAGGTTTGGCCCGTCACTCTGGATGCACAACACCCGAAGCGGAAGAACGCACCACCCTCATTATTTCGGGTGGCAGCCAGTTGTTAGCAAGAGTATTACAGCATGATGTTTCCGGACCCGCCTGGCAGACTCCGGGCAACATGTTTCAATAATACAACATCCCAAAACCCCGCGCAGCAAGAATGTACGAACGGGCGCTCTGGAAGGACGAAGTGGCACATCTATTTATCCAACGGGCAGTTTGGAAGGACGAAGTGGTCGTATTCTGGACGAACGGTACATATTCCGGCCGAATGGGCACTGTGGCACTGCCACAGCCCTGTTCTCTCACACTAGTCTCACACTTCAACTCACACCCTTGCCCTTTGCCGTTTTCCTTGCCCTATGCCCAAACCCACACCGTTCTCGACAACGGTACCTACGAATCCGTCTTGCCCCCTTCCCAGCCTCACCCACTGAACCACACCATTTCCGAACGGCCCTGCTGCACCGAACCGCACATTACCCGTCGCCCAGAATGGGCCGACTGTTGGTAGCCCGAGGCGGCAGCCTCGGGTGTAGTAACGCCCCCAAAGTTTGCGGCCCGCCCTGGCGGGCCGCTTACAAAAAAATCTGACCCTTGGATTGCTACCTATCCCAAAGTTGAAGCGCAAGTTTCCGAACGGGAGCTGGACAACCTCACACTACGTTCTCGCCCTTGCCATGACGCACAACCAACCCTCTTCCAAACGCGCACTCAAACTCACACTGAATGCACGCCCTTGCCCAGAACTCGCACCGTTTCTGGACGAAGTGGTCGTATTCTGGATGAACGGGCACCGTGGCACTGCCAAAGCCCTGTTCACTCACACTCGAACTCACACGCTTGCTCGAATCCCACACCGTTTTTTTCGCACCCTTGCTCGATTCCCACACCGTTTCTCACACCCTTGCCCTTGCCCGCACCTTCTGGGGCTGCTACACGCGTTTAGACAGTAGCCTTAGCGACTTCTTTGCGTACCGTCACAGCTTTGAGGCGACCAACATGACCGATCTGACCAATGAGCTGACGATACGGGTGACGCTGCTGTACGTGTGGCGGGCAGAGATGCCTACGGTCGAGTCCAAGAAGTTTCCGAGACACGGGAACAAAGCCATGTTCCGCACGGAAGCCGAGACCCAGCACCGCAGCCTCGAACGGACAAAACTCTATCTGAAACTCAGCAAACTCCGCTTCAATGCGCGACTCGACCAGGTCACTTGTGGTTCGGAGCGCAACCTGGAAAAACGCCAGCTGGCCGCACTGACGAACTGAGATTGTTGCACCGTACTGACCACAATCCACAAACAGTTGTAGATATCGCACATTGACTGGGAGGGATCTGATTTTGAACTTCATGGCATCATCATGAAGAAAAACACAGGAAATATGAGCTTCGCAGAATTGGCTTTAAGCAAGCGCAAGATCAATACACGCTTTTTCGATGCCGTCAATGCTATGATCGACTGGGGGCGTATCGAAAGGGTCATTGATCAATTTGACACACGTGGGAAACGCTTAGATGGCAATCCCTGCTACGCTGGCCTCGTGCTTTTCAAAATGAGTTTACTTGGAATTTGGTATGGTCTGAGTGACAGGGAATTGGAGGACCACGTGAATGATTCGATTTCCTTTACACGGTTCTGCGGCCTATCCCTGGAGGATTCCATACCGGACCACAGCATCGTGTCCCGGTTCCGAACCATGCTGTCCACCCAGGAAGTATGGCATACCCTTTTGGACGAAGTGAACCGTCAATTGCAAGAAAAAGGGCTGTTGGTTCGTACCGGGACGATCGTGGACGCTTCCATCACAGAGAGCCCGCTGAAGCCAAAGGGCAAGGCGCAATACGAAGTTGTTGCTGATAATGAGACGGTTGAGTCAGATAACGGGTCACAAGACGGGGCCAAGCTGCAGAAGATGGTCAAGCCGGGTGTGGACATTGAGGCGGCGTGGACAAAAAAGGCCGGCAAGCTATATTACGGCTACAAAAAGCACCACGCTACTGATATGAACGGCATCGTGCTTGCAGTAGAAACAACAGCAGCCAACACCCATGACGGTCAAGTCCTGGAGTTGCTGATCGAGCGCGCTGAGCCTGCCCCCAAGACTTCGCTTTATGCTGACAAGGGATATTGCTCGGAGGCCAATTCCAAGTACTTGCGAAGCAAGCAGTTATACAACGGGATAATGAAAAAAGCGAGTCGAAACCATGAGTTGAGCACATACCACAAGAAGAAAAACAGGCTTATCAGCTCCGTTCGATGGGTTGTCGAGCGAACGTTTGGAGGGCAAAAACGATGGTTCGGCACAGGCAAAGCACGATACCGAGGCCTGGAAAGAACAAACGGTCAACACATTCTAGAAGCGATTTGTTACAACCTGAGACGGGCACCGAGGCTATTGACGGAGCTTAACCTAACATGCTGAATTAGTACCGAAAACCGGAATACGAACAAGTTCTCGAGCAAAAATCGATACCCGAGCCACCTCCCGAGCCCGGATTTGGAAAATAAACAGACTTCCCAAAGGCAAAAAACACCTCAGAATATTTGATGGAGGAAGTGGGGATTTTGGCTTGGGGTTGTGCAACAGTCTCGAACTGTTCCTTCATCGACCGCGCAGAAAACACCCTCATCTCGGTGGCATCCGATGGTCGGAATAATCAATAAGTTCCATTTGCGGATCATTGACGCCCTCGGATTGGCACCATTGGACCAATCAGACTGCGCTGCTCCAACTGCTGGAAGACCGGTACGCCAAGCGGTCAACCATCATCGCCTCCCCATCTCCCCTTGTCCAACTGGCACGAGTACCTCGCAGATCCAATGCTCGGAGAAACCAACATGGATCGCAACTTGTCCGCCAGACGAGGATCACCACCTCCCAAAGGATCGAACCCAAAGGACCCTCATTAAGGAACAAGAAATCAAAAGACACCCTGTAGCTTTGTCATGTTCCTTGAAACACTACCAAAAGTGGTACAGGTTGCGCCGGAATGAGTGGTACAGGTTGGCCGGAATAATCACCAAACTCGTACCGACGGATTGCGGAATCAAGATGGGGTTTGGCGTATGGTTATGTTTTCTTGGGTACTCTATTTTAAAAATCCCCATATCCACAGGGGGTGTAATCACAAATTGCGGAGGCGGGGAGTATAATGGAAGTTGTCTGTTTAGAATCTGAAGCATTTATCGTCTTGTGGAAGAGAAGGGCCAATATCCCATTACGGAGCCTAATTGTTCAGTTACTTCCATCGTTTTGCTGTGCTGACCAATAATAAAGGGTATCTTGACTATACCATGCAAAACCATTCTCCAATATTTTTATGGAATGAAAAGGAGAAAAGTGATTATGAATAGTTAGGGCAGATTCCAATTGATCTTCACCCCGCAAATTATAAATAGTTGTGCTTTTCTCTGTCCTAGAATAGGATATCATAAAAATTGAAGAATCAATAACAACAACCTTATTCTCCTTCCCCAATAGGTTTTCATTATTTGTTAGAATGCATTCATCCTCATGCATAAGTCGTACTAGTTTACTTGTTTGATTGAATAGTAGATTGTTCTTAGATTTTGAATAATAAATCCCCTCATAGAATATTTCGGTATCAGAATTGATCAAATAGTAATACGGCTGTCTAGTTTGCAAAATAATTGATGAAGAATCCAGATGTACTCGATCAATATAGGTTCCAATTGGATTATTGAATGAATATTCCCTTTTATCACTAAACTCTAAACTTAAGTTGTATTTATTCAAAACGATTTTGGGTTGTTTTCTTTCCGAGTAAGAATCAATAAAGGCCACAATTAGATTCTTATTCAAGAAATTAAGAAGAACAGTCTTGTTGGTATTAACAAAATATTCAGAATCGATTAATTTCTTTTTTTCTAGATTTAGGTCGATTAAATCTATTTTCAAAATAAAGGAGTCTCTATAAAGGAATAAATCATTCGTTGAAACTGAAATATCAAAGTTTGAGGGAGTTGGAACCCAAAATTGGCTGCCAATCGGCGCATAATGAAAGTAGTCTCTGGTAAAACCGAACTTTGCTAGAGATCCCATTGGAACACGTTTCAATTTCAATTCAGCTCTTGAATCCTTGTTCTTTTCCGAATTCAATTGACATGCTCCAAACGACATTTGAACAATCATAATTGAAATTAATACCATTTTTAGCCCTTTCATAGCTTCAATTCAAAATCAAACAAATTCTTTATCTTTCAGGATCATTCTCTACTTCCTGAAAAGGATTCTTAACGGTTTTACTTTGATGGTCAGTACAGTTCGTCTCATCCAATGGTGTAGTTACCTTTCTTGGTGCTGGTTGCAAACCTCTCAATACATTCCACTCATAGATATCCCCATAATCATGTTGGTACTCACCCTGCTGGGGAGGACACGCTGGCTGATTCCCCTGAACGCCTACGAGCCAATCTCCTCCTTCGGTGTTCTCTTGGGAGCCAACTAATACAATGACGGAATGCGTGTATACTCCATCCTCGTCATTATCTACAAGTATTAAATTACCTTTGGTCGCATTATTTCTATCAATTATCGTCGCATTGCGTCGAAGAGCATTCGCATTAACTGAATTAAATACATCGTTAAAAAACTGATCCTTCGCATTCGGATCACAAATATCATACTTTGAATCGCTAGAACTTATAATTCGCCCTGTTGCAGTCACAAGGCTAATTTCCAATCCTTGGCTATATGCATATTCTAGTATTGTCGAAACAGCGAAATCTGCACAATCAAAATGTGTGTTTTCATCATGGTACCTCTGAACAAGACCATCGATACTCTTTTTGTACCCTTGAATATCAGATGAATTCCATGTCCTTGTCTTGTTCCATGCCTCTAATCCATCTAGATCAATTGCCTGAACTGGGGTATTGGATGCATATTGATAGGTGGTTAACTCAGGATAATCTGGCGCCAATGGATCTACACTCAAAAACCTCCCCAACCTAGGATCATGAACCCTGAACCCATAGTCGAGCATCGCCCCGATTCCATTCCACTCATTGTCCTTCTCCTTCCCATTGTACCCATAACGATACTCCTCGCTAACATATCCCCGCTGAGGCATCTCCATCCCAAAAGGATAGTAGTCCTGCATCCGTACCACATCCCCTTCGTAGTACTCAACAATCCAGTCAGGGGAGCCCGTCTCAATGCCCAACTTCAAGTCCGAGACCACGGCCACGATGTCGCCAAGATGATTCTTCAACTCATACCGCTTCCCCCCGCGCGACAACAGGTAGCTCCCGACTCCAGGAACAGGCAAGGGCAAAGGCTCCACCGCAGGGTCAGACTGCCCGACCACACCACCGCCATGATACACAGGCCCGCCACCCACGACAACTGGGTCCAGAGAAAATCCCCTCCGCAAAACAGACGTCAAAGAACCCCTCACCTCCAAAGAGTCGATGAGACTGTCCACAACTTCGTCATTTTCCGCCGCAAGTCCAAAGTATTCCCCATAACCCAGCCGGTCCACTTCAAGCGAATCCCCACCGGGCTCCTGATACAACACCGCTACAAGTCCACCCTTGTCAGGCAGCGCCATGTCCATCTGTGCACGCAGGACTGAAAACTTGGAGTCCTGCCTCATGTTTTCAGGCAGCATCGCCAGGCGACCAAAAAGCTCCACACTATCCGTAAAAGCCACCACCAACCGCTGCTGCGGCTCCAAGTATCCGCACTGTCCAGCACCACCGTATCCCCAGAGAGAAGCTCCACGAGGGAAAAATAACTCAAAGGCAACCGTCGGTCAGTGTTATTCACCAAGACCACGTACTCCCCCTCATTCCGCTCCGATTGATCAGGATCGGCAGGGTCCTTCCACTTCGGGCTGTCGTACATCACCTTCTCCGACCACCAGCGCCCGGTACGTCCAAGACGGATCAAACACAGGCCCAAGGCTCATCAACTCACTTCGCAGCAGCAAGTTCGCCGTCACCATTCCAAGTCGATCGGCCCCATAGATCGGAAACTCCTTCACCCGCGTATGCTTCCACCCTGTGGCCCGCGTCTGCTCATACACCGCCATCACATTCCCTTGCGGGTCCAGCGCATACCAAGTATCCGTCGTATCGGGGTCCGCATCCTCCACGGGCATCAAAACCTGCTTATGGATCCTGCGTCCCAAGCCGTCATACCAGAAATACAAATCCGGCATCCCAAGGTTCCTGCCATCTGTATCGCGGATCACAGCCCGCACCTTTCCCTGCAGGTCCCAAAGGATCGTGTCGATATGCTCCGAGCTGTCCCGAACCAAGTTCCCGATGGCGTCATAGCGGTAATTGAAAACATCGGGATTCCCGAATCCACCCGCCTGATCGTCGATGTCCATGTCCACCAACGTGCCGGAAATCCCGTCCCGCACCACCTTCAACTTGTTGTCCAGCAAATGGCCGCTGCCAGGTTCGCGGTTGTAGTGGTACTCCTGAATGTCCATGTCCCAAGCCTCCCAGTCCGTGCCCGTCCAGTAGGGGAGGCAGCGGTGCATGTAGAGGATGTTGCCGTTCCTGTCATAGCCATAGTCCGTGTCGAAGTAGCCCGTGTTGCCCGCAAGCCGGTCCCAGCCGAGGAAGTCCCGGATATACGACCGCGACTGCTTGATGCGGTTGAGTTGGTCATATTGGTAGGCCATCGCATTGTAGCTTGCCCCGCTGTAACTGCTCATCCCCGCAGGGAAGTTCAGGTCAGTGATCATCAAGGCGATGTTCCCGTTGTAAAGCCCCGCACCTTGGCTTGGCAGTGTCAGGATGTCAGCGGCCATGTCAGTCCACGCAGCCGCAGTGCTTCCCATGTTCACCGTCCCGATCGGATCATAGTCCCCGTCATAGAAGCCCAGGTGGTAGGAATAGGCATCCCGCGCCGCCCAGCGGTCCAAGTTGGCCCCGGCAGTCACATCCCCGTCACGCCCGGGCTCGTTCAACCCGGAGAAATCCCCCGGCATGTTCACCCCCTTGATCCACCCATGGATGCTATGCAGGTAATCCTGCCCCTGCACATGGTCCTGCCCGACCTCAAGCCGCGCCAGCGGCCCGTGTTTGTAATAAAAATACCGCCCGTCCAAGTCCCAAAACAGCTTGTCCCGCGAGGTCCGCACCTTGGTCAAGCGGTTGTCCGCATCATAGCTGTAACGGTGCGCAAAGAAGTCCCGGAACCCGTCCTGATAACGCACCTCGCGCACATTTCCCGAGACCAGCTCGTAGTCATAGTCAAGGTTCTGTATCCCCAGCCCCCTAGTCTCTTCACACATCTTCGGGAACAAAGATTTCCATGGCTTCCTCCATTGTGTATAGTTTTATTAGACCGCGGTGGATGGTTATTGGCCCTGCCCTTGACCCGGATTCGTAACCGTCCCAACCGCCCATGCGTGCCACGACCCACCTTGCCCATTGGATTGAGTGCAAAGTGTAGGGGTTCTGCTGCTTTTTGGTTTTGCCTTCATATTTGCGGTTTAGTAATTCCAATAGCAGCAATGTACGGTGGCGGAATATTGCGGTGGCGGAATACACGGAACCGCCTGACCGTGAATAAGTAAGTTGCATAATATGTAAGGATGTCTGCAATGCGATTAGCACAAGATTTTTCAATGCCCTTGCGGTTTCCAGCTGACTTTCCTCGATGGCAAGCCCCTTGGACTTGAGGGTTCTGAATAACTGCTCGATTTGCCACCTGGCGGAGTACCATTCGACCATTTGCAATGCCTCGTCAAGGGTTTCCACACTGTGGGAGGTCAACAGCCGCCAATGCACCCGTTTTTCTCCTTTCGGGACGGTGTGGTCCGTCTCCTTTGCCTCGACCCAGTGGACCTCCACCTCCTTTGCTAGGTCGGCAGCCACCCCGGATGTGCGCGGAATAGCCACCTTGCCGAACCTGATCTCCAGCGACGCCTCCCGCTCGGGCCGGCCCTTTCTGGCAGGGAGTTGGACCCGCCTCAGCCCGGCATGCTCAAATGTGGCGAAGAAGTCGTAAAGTTTTTGGCTGTTGGCAAGCAACCTGTTGTGGTTCGATCGTAGCAGGAAGTCGGTCTGGTGGTCGGGGACTTGCGCCATGACCTCGAACTTGTCCATCTCCCTATCACCGACCACGGTCAACTTGGCGCCCTCGGGCAACACCTCCTTCGCTTTGTTTGGGCCGTCGACCCAACGCTTGGATTCCTTGTCCCTGCCAGCTCCACTCTTGCCCTTCTCATGTTGCCCGTTGTCGTTGTCACGGCCCCATAATTCGACATTGCCTACCCCCACCGCGCATAATTCCACGGCATCGACCATCAGGCAAACGTGGGCAAAAAGCCCATGATCGACATCGTTGCCCACCAACCCAAGCTCGAAAGGATCTCGCCGTCCGTTGTTGTGGGCGTAGTTGAGCTCGGTCGTGTCTTGCAGGCAAAGGTAGTGCCTGGGCATCAAAGCCTGCTTACAGTGAGACTGAATCGCACCGAGAATCAACCCAGGTTCGACGCGCTCGTTCCGCAAAAAGCGATAGTAACCCATCATCTCAGCCCGGTCGGAGCCCAGCCTGTTGACAACAACCGTCTGCTGTTCCGCCATCCGAGAAAGGATGGCAGCCCCCTTTTTACCAGACGTTTGTCTGGCAGAATTCCCTCCAAAGACATGATGGGTGAAATCATAAGCTTTTGGAAGCACAAGTTACCTGACAAGGAACCGCTGGACAAGGCGACCTATCCGCACTTTAAGCATCTTGAGACCAACTTTTTGGACAGCCAAAAGATGTGTGAAGAGACTAGCCCCTAGGGGTCGGGGTCATGGGACTGAGGCTCCGGACTCAGAGTACCTGATCTACCTGGCAGCGCGACCCACCGACTTCACGACTTTCGGGATCGAAGTCGCCATGGCGACCAGCGTGCCGTTCATCCCAGCCAACCTAGATGAGTACTTCGAGCCGGACCGCGCATGCGCAGATCACAGAGGGCGGGCGCCTACCGCGCAATTCGTTTGAGAGGCTCCGGTCGGGGGTGGCGATGAAGGTCGCGGACCTGCTTGTGGGTAGCCCGTTTCGTGGGCAACAGGAATATGACACGATCTACATAGACTCGCGGCACAAGCCCATCCACCACCCCACCCCCACGGCGATCCCCGCCGAGACCTACCGTGCCAGCCTCGGCAACAACGCCGCGGCTGGCAGCGCGGCCGCGGAGCAAAAGAAGCTCTCGGCGGCTGGTCGCCGGCCAAGGTGAAGGTGCATCAGGAGGGCTACGCGGTCGCCCGCACGGTCGATTCTGGGCCTGCACAATAACCCCAGGGCGGGAGTCGCCGAGGCCGCGGGCCTGCTGGCAGAGCTGCTGCCAGGCGCAGCCCGAGCTGGAGGAAGGTGCAGGTGGTGGCGGCTTTTGAGATGGCATGAGGTGCCAGTGCTCGTCGGGGGGCATGGGTTTTCAACAATATGCCTGATCGGGCGGATGTGGATAAATGTTTGGAAAGCTGGGTTTTGCTTTTTTTGATTGCTTTTCTTAAACTTGTTTTCAATCTAAACTAAAGGAGCTTTGGTAACAAAAATGACTGAATTTGGTTTGGATTGGTGGGTCTGGGAGAGGTTGGATGCCTAAAGGGATGTTTGGGATCTTGATCCATTGACTTCATATCTTTGGCTACTTACTTCATTGGCCTTGGCACTTAAAACCTCGGCGGGAAAGCCGATTATTGATTCATATTCGTTTTTGTTATGCATTACTTGAGACCGATATTGAAAAGGCGTTTATGGGGGCAGGCTGCGGTGCGGCTGGGATTGATGTTTTTGTTGGGTTGGGAGGTGGGGAGTGCTCAGGTCATTTTTGAACGCGGGCGGCCTTTTCTTCGAGCAAATGGGGCAGAGCCCATTCATGGGGCTTTTCGTAATTGGACATTACCCAGTCAGCATGGTAGTCAATATTTGAGACGGATCAAGAAAGTGGGGACGAAGGGTGATATCAGCGGAAGAAGGAGCTGGGATGAGTTTGAAACCTCACCCAGTTTAGTTGGCTTGAAGCCGATAGTGTGGGCAGATTAGCAGTCACGATCCAATACAGATTTGAAAATGAGTTGACGTCACAGCATTTGGCTGAGCGTTCAAAGTTATATATGCAAAATGCGGCATTGGACACAATTGGAATGGTTGAGATAGCATTTGAATATGCATGAAGGTGGTGAACTGCGGTCTCTCGTAGTAGTATCTTCACAAGGCAAGACGCTCAGCGCATTTGATTTCCAAAGTCAATGAAGCCTATAAGACAACGGTCTATTGGGATACGGTCGACAGGGGATTACAAGAAAAGAAAACTCAAATCAGTGTCCCGCGATGGTCTGTTAGCATAGACGATTTTTGGCAGACATTGCGACGGAGGAATTTGTACTCAACATGTTTACTATGTACCCAGCAAAAGTGGCAGGCTCAAATGGCTGATCATGACTGATGACAACCCCCAGAAGGATTTACACATAAATACAGGCAAATTAAGGAAATCAATGCCCTGCTAGAGGAACCACGTAGCACCTCATGACTATGGAGCTGTCAGGTGGATGGCAAAAGCTCTCTGGCAGGATTGAGAATAGGCGATGGCGTCCCAATATTATGTTCCTAACAAAGCGGGGAACTGGTGTCTGATCATACTGAATTAGTGGTTCAT